>NZ_JSYF01000419.1:0-5578 GCF_054824225.1 Pontibacter sp. HJ8 | reverse complement strand
TCACGCTGCATTTTTACCAAAGCGAAGCCTTGCTTGTCAAATATTTCGATCGACACGGCATTTTCTGTGTTCGTTGTCAATGCTTTCAGCTTGTTTCCTGCTTTATCGGATACGTACAGTAAGGATGGATCTTCTGTATCAACTTTGCCGTTCTTGTTGTAGTCGCCAGGCTTCACAAAATAGAAAATCCAGTTCTTGCTGACGTTCCCCAGTTTCTTATTCCCTCTTTCAGAACGGATATAGTTGGCAGGCATCTGTTGAATATCTGGGAAGGGCTGGATGTAGGTATCGGTTTCAAACAGTTTTTTATAAGTATCTGCCGCCATATCATAGAATATCACGTTGGCATAGTAGTCGTGCCAGAGCGCTAGTTTGTTGGTCGACAACAGCTCTGCATTGTAGCGAGTGGGAATCAGGATGGCAGCAGAACTGTCTGTTACGATAGTCTCCCCAAAGTAGCGAGGCAGTTTTTCATTCTTTTGTGCCTGCGAAGACAACGCGATCAGGCTCAGCATGGCTGCCAAGAGTATATTTTTCATATATCTTAAGGATTTAATATAATGAACGAATATACCTACTTCGTATTATAATATTCCACTTCGGTGCCTGAAGCTTTAAAGCATTACCGGACAATTTGTCGTCCTGGCCGCCTCTGGCTTTTTGTTTGCAGTTGCCGTAGCTTTACAGAGAGAAGATATTCAGGTATAGGTAGTATGCATTCCTATACTTTCACACAAATAGAAAAGACACACCATGACGAAGATAAGATCAACCACAGTAGTAGGTATATACCACAACGGCGAAGTATGTGTAGGCGCAGACGGACAAGCCACCATGGACAAGCACATTGCCAAAAGTAATGTGAAAAAGATCCGTAAGTTGCTGGATGGTAAAATCGTAACAGGTTTTGCGGGTTCCACTGCGGATGCCTTTACACTGCTGGAGCGTTTTGAAGAGAAGCTGAACGCCTACCAAAGCAACATGAAACGGGCGGCCATCGAACTGGCCAAGGACTGGCGCAAAGACCAGTACCTGCGCAAGCTGGAGGCGATGATGGTAGTGGCCAATAAAGACGAACTGCTGATCATATCGGGTACAGGCGATGTACTGGAGCCCGACAACCAGATTGCAGCGATCGGTTCGGGAAGTATGTTTGCACATGCCGCGGCCCTGGCCCTTAAGAAGCACGCGCCGCACCTGACAGCAGAGGAGATGGTTCGCGAGAGCCTTAACATTGCAGCAGACATATGTATCTATACCAACCATAACCTGGTGATAGAGAAGCCGAAAGCTTAACCGGCTGCCTGACTTTTGCAGGCCCGGGAGCCGGTCACAAAAGTTAACTATTTAATATCAGCTTTAAGCCTTACATTTGCCGCAAGTACGCAGACCAAACTATCGGGCTCGAATACGAGTATAACCCGGATAGCCTGTAACGAACGAAAATCCTATATAATGAACGTAACCGAATTCCTAAAAAAACACTACAAACACTTCAACGCGGCCTCTGTGATAGACGCTGCCGAAGGATATAAAACACACCTCAACAACGGAGGCAAAATGCTGGTGACACTGGCTGGTGCCATGTCTACGGCTGAGTTAGGTATCATACTGGCAGAGATGATCCGTCAGGATAAGATCCACGCGATTTCCTGTACCGGTGCCAACCTGGAGGAGGATATCTTCAATTTGGTGGCCCACGATTTCTATGAGCGCGTGCCGCATTACCGCGAGCTTTCAGCTGCCGATGAAGAAGCGCTGCTGAGCCGCCACCTGAACCGTGTAACTGATACCTGTATTCCGGAAGAGGAAGCCATGCGTCGCCTGGAGCACGTAGTGCTCAAGTACTGGGAGAAAGCGGACAAAGCGGGTGAGGCTTACTTCCCACATGAGTTTTTCTACCAGATCTTATTGTCCGGCGAACTGGAGCAGTATTACCAGATAGACCCGAAAAACAGCTGGATGCTGGAAGCCGCTAAAAAGAACCTGCCGATCATCTGCCCGGGTTGGGAAGATTCTACGCTGGGTAACATTTACTCCGGTCACGTGATCAGCGGCGACATCAAGAATGTGCATACCGTGAAGACAGGTATACAGTACATGATGGAGCTGGCAGAGTGGTATACCAACACGGCCAAAGAAGATTCTACGATCGGCTTCTTCCAGATTGGTGGCGGTATAGCCGGTGACTTCCCGATCTGTGTGGTACCGATGTTGCACCAGGACCTGCAGCGCGATGGCATTCCGCTTTGGGGTTACTTCGCCCAAATCTCTGACTCTACGACCAGCTACGGTTCTTATTCCGGCGCTGTGCCAAACGAGAAGATCACGTGGGGTAAACTCGGCAAAGAAACACCTAAGTTCATGATCGAGTCCGATGCAACCATCGTTGCACCGCTTGTATTTGCGATCGTGCTGGATATGTAAGGTTAGAATTTTGACCTTAGATTTTAGACATTAGATTTTAGATTCAGGACGCAGGATTTCTTCTGTTGTCTTGCTATAGAAAAAAGGGCAGCTGGTATAATAGCTGCCCTTTTTGTTTTTGTTTAGCCCTCGCTCGCCTCTGGCGAGTGTGAGGTATATAGTGGCGTCGTCCCGCCACTTGTGCCGAGGAGCACAAACTCAAGCGGCCAGAGTCCGCCTTTTAGCTCACACTCGCGGGACGCGAGCGAGGGCGTTATTTACCCTTATCCAACTTCCCAACTTTCTAACTCCCAAACTCCCAAACTTATTCCACCAGCTTCTCGGCCCTGAACACACCATCGGCGGCCTGGAGGATCTTGCCTTTTAGCTTGGGGTTATAATCCGGATGCTCGGCCAGAAACTGGCGTATGACGGCTGCTGCCTCAGCACTTTGGTAGGAGCTGAAGGTGGATTGAAGCCAGTTCGTCGGGAAGAAGATGTCGCCGGTCAGTTGAATTTCCTCCACCAGTTCGAGGCTTTCCCGCAGGTATTTCCGGGAGGTTTCGGCGCGCAAAGGATGATGCAGGTACCCCAGGGCTGTGGCGATCCAGGCTTCCTTGTCGCGGTTGCTGCGCTGTTTCAGGGAGGCAAAGAAGGCGTCCCGCACCTGCACGTCACCTGACAGGGCGGGCATGAGGAACTGCAGGCGTTTCTGACGGTCCGGGTTCTGGATGCGGGTCAGTTGCTGGGCCAGTATACCTTCCGAGCCAGCGTAGTCGCGCACGGCCAGCGAAAGGGCCAGGGAGGTATAATCGTCTTCGGTAAGTGTGACGCCGGCCGGAGCTTTCTGATCTTTCCATATGGAGTGGAGCCTGTCCTGGGCTTCCTGGCTCAGTGCTATATTCTGATAAGCTTTGAATACCAGCTTTCTGGTATTAGCGGTATTCTGTAGCTGCATGACATCCCAAAGTTTTTTCTCTACAGCACTTGCCATCCGGTTTCTGGTTTCCTGGGTGTTATACCGCCAGAAGGTTTCGGTCAGATAGCCGGTCAGAATCTTCAGGTTCAGTTCCTCTGTTTCCCTCTCCGCTTCCTGCAAGGCAAAGCCAGCCATACGATCCGGCGCTATGCCCCGGCCGCTGAGCATGTTCTCGTACAGGTTGATATAAGCAGAAGCCCGCATGACCGGACTCTGTAGTTTTCCGATGGCTGCCAGGTTGCCGGAGTCAACCGGAAATAGCCCGTAACCCTGACCGGAGGAGTTGAACAGTACAAAAGAGGGGGCCGCTTTCCCTACTGCTTCCTGCAGTTGCACGACGCCTTTGTCCATGTTCACGGTCAGTTCCTCGATCCGGTCCTGGTATACCAATGCTACTTCAAACAGCTGCGGCCACAGGCGCTCAGAGCCATCCTCTCCTTTCTGGGAGATGGTGAACGAGGTGATTTTCTGATTGGAGGTCTGCATGTCATAATCGATCTGAGGACGTCCCGACTCGTTCACCCATACCTGGTTCCAGGCTTTCAGATCCACTGGCGTACGGGCATCCAGTATCTCGATCAGTTCGGGCCAGGCGGCGTTGCCGTTGGCATACTTTTTCAGGTATAGCCGGAGCCCTTCCTTAAATTCTTCTTCGCCCATGAGCCGTTCCAGCTGCCGCATCACAATGGGTGCTTTGTGGTAGATGATGTTGCCATACAAGGAGCCGGCATCCTGCAGGTTGTTCAGTTTCTGCCGGATGGGATTAGCGCCCGCCGTACGGTCTACACCATAGGCCGCCGGGAAATGGTCGATCAGAAACTTGAGGTCGTAGTTGCTGTCTGCCATCGTTACTTTAGATATTTTGTCAGCCATAAAGTTGGCGAACACTTCCTTCATCCACACATCATTGAACCAGCGCATCGTCACCAGGTCGCCAAACCACATGTGCGCCGTTTCGTGTGCGATCAGGTTGGAGCGTGCCACCAGCTGATCTTTGGTAGCGCCTTCGTCCAGAAAAAGGGTGGAGGCCTTATAATCGATCGCGCCTACGTGTTCCATACCGCCATACTGGAAATCAGGTATAGCCACGAAGTCGAACTTCTGGAAAGGGTAGGGGATGCGGGTATACGCTTCCATAAAAGTCAGGGCATCGCGGTGGATGCTGAAGATAGGCCCCATGCTGAGGAGCAACTTGCTGGAATCCGTCTCCCGGTGGTAAAAGTGCATCGCGCGTCCGCCTTCCATCTGGCTTACCTTCCTGAAATCTCCTGCCACAAAAGAAAAAAGGTAGGTGGGAATGGTATCGGATGCCTGGTAGCGGTAGGTTTTGGTAGTACCTGTTACTACGGAGTCCTGCAGGGGTGCATTGGCCAGTGCTTTCCAGCTCTGCGGCAGCGTCAGGGCTAGTTTGAAAGAAGCTTTAAGATCGGGCTGGTCGAAGCAGGGGAATACGGTGCGCGCTCTGTCCGGCACCAGCAAGGTATAGAGAAAATCCGCGTTGCGGTTAAGCGACAGGTTTCCGGCCGTGAAGTCGATTTGTACCTGGTTCTTGCCTTTTTTCAGGTGTTGGGAAGGTATAAGAATATGCTCTTTCTCCAACACGACTGGTATTTCTTTGCCGTTTACTTTTACCAGCTGTATGTTTTCCCGCTTCTCCTTGAAGTCGATCTGCAGTGCCTGGCTGTTGTCGCGCAGGTCGAACGTGATGGTCTCCGAAGCAGGTATAGCTTCCGTTTTGCTGGCTGGCAGGTGGAGCTGCATGTCGTACGAAATGTTACGCAGTATGTCGCGTCTGTGCTCAGCCAGATTTTGGGAGACACCAGTCTCTACCGGTAAGGGGGCAGAGGTTGTGGGAGTCCGGCTGCAGGAGCTAAGCAATGCAAGCGAAAGGCTGAGTGCGGGAATAGTAAAGGCAAGGGTATTTTTTTTGTGCATACAGGTCGGGGTATAGGTAAAGATAATGTGGCTACCGTTAACACGGAAATTTCCACCGATTTTCTGCCTGTTGCCCGGTGAACTGCTTTCTTTCCTCCGGCTTACATACTTCTGTTTTCAACTCTTGGTTTGAGGCATTGTTCTGATGGTAAGGGAATGTGAAATGGGAGAAGGTTCTCTAGTTGCTGACTATGCACATAAAATACTTAGTTGGATCTCTATACCGGTTCCAACCACCCCTGCCTCTCCTTATCCTTT
>NZ_JSYF01000418.1:0-925 GCF_054824225.1 Pontibacter sp. HJ8 | reverse complement strand
CTGTCTTTTCCTCTACTACAGAATTAATATACAGGTCATCGAATTACTTCTTTCTCCAGCACACTCACTCCCAGAAAGCCGCTCCCCTCGTGAAGGGTGGACTTCCAGCCCATCTCCTGCAGGTGCCAGCGGATGAAGTTGTTCAACAGCCCATGAGCTACCAGGATGGCCGTCTGGTGTTCCGCTGCCTCCTCAATGAGCAGATCACCGCACTGGCGGGCACGTGCTTTGGCTTCGTTGAACGTTTCGATGCCTCTGCTGTTGAACCCCAGCATCCACAGGACGCGGGCACTCAGCAGCCAGAAGCGGATGGGTAGCTTCACGCGCGGCAACGAAAAGATCTTGCGCTCAAATTCCCGGAACTCATGCCGGACAAGCAGTTCCACTTCCTCCCCGAAAATGGCTTTGGCGGTAAGTTGGGAACGTACCAGGGTGCTGCAGTAGACACGTTTTACTTCCTTGTAGGGGATTGATTCATGCTCCAGCACAAACTCCTCTACCGCTGCGGCGTCGTAGGCCGTGATATAGGTGCGGGCATCGGCTGCGCTGAAAAATCCTTTTCTGGAAACGACGGGTCGCGCATGCCGGATGAGGAAAATCTTACGGGTGTCAGGTGACTTGAGCGGTTCTTCTTTCAGCATGATGGCTTTGCAATTTGCTACCGTATACGCAGGCACCCTAAAAGAAAGATCAGGTGCTGTGCCGGAATTGCAATCCAGCGAAAACTGTGTGGCGGATTGCATCCCACTCCGGGCGTAGTATACTATAATAGATGGTGTCGCGCCTGCGCCCATCGTGCATCAGGGTATGGCTGCGCAGTACGCCTTCTTCTGTAGCGCCTATTTTAAGCATCGCTTTGCGGGATCTCAGGTTCAGTGCATCCGCCTTCAGCTCGACCCGCTCATATTGCAGCACCTCAAAGGCA
>NZ_JSYF01000417.1:0-416 GCF_054824225.1 Pontibacter sp. HJ8 | reverse complement strand
AGCTGCTAACAAGCATTTTAGCTCCTCAGATCGTGGTAAGATGATCATGGCTTGTGGAACAGGCAAGACATTTACGTCTCTTAAGATTGCAGAGAAAGAAACGGATGGGAAAGGATTGATTTTGTTTTTAGTTCCTTCAATTGCTCTATTAAGCCAGACACTTAAAGAGTGGACTGCTGAGGCCACTGACCCTATCAACCCAATCTGTATTTGTTCTGATTCAGGCGTTACCAAGAAACGAACCAAGAATGAAGATACTGATGGTTATAGCGTAGTTGATTTAGCCTTGCCTGCCTCAACCAATGTTAAAGACATTATTCGCCAATTCAAAGCTATCAAGTATGGAGAAAAAACTGGTATGACAGTAGTTTTCTCAACTTACCAGTCAATTGAAGTTATTGCAGAGGCACAGGCAG
>NZ_JSYF01000045.1:0-24487 GCF_054824225.1 Pontibacter sp. HJ8 | reverse complement strand
TCAAAACCAAATATCAGTTGTACCGGCTTCGGAAAGACCACCTCTACTTTAATTCACGCTATAACTCGCACGTAGACCGGTTTACGAAATCCGGTTCGTCTAGTAGCATGGAGAAGGCAGTGGCGCTGTGGAAGAATTACCTGACCAAACTGGAGCGAAGCGCCATCAATTCCTTCACTACAAAAGAGATCGTAGAATACTATAACGACGATGAACAAGTCAACCTGGCCCTCCGCTTTTGTGACAAAGCCATCTATGGCAACGCTACGGCGGAACCAGATGCCGAAACGAATAAGGCGCTGAGCCTGCTGCGGCGCTTTGCCAGGGGACGCTACAAAACACACCGGGAAATAACAAAGAATGCTAGAAATCAACGCTGATATGTTGGATTGGCTGAGCCTGGAATGGTTCGGCTACAGCACCCTGCGCTCTTTTGACTGGGTATATCCCGCGGTGCTGTATGCCCTGCTGGCTGTTCCGCTGCTGTTCCTGCTCAAAGGGCTGCTGCGCTTCAAGTCCCGTAACAAACTGGACATGGCCATGTTCGAGGGCAAAGTGCAGTGGCAATGGACCAGTTTGCTGCGTTTTGTTCCTGACATTCTCTTTATTGGCTTTATCATGCTGGTGCTGGTGGCGCTGGCCAGGCCCCAGCGTATCAATGAACAGGTAGAGCAGACAGCCGAAGGTATAGACATGGTGTTGGTACTCGATGTGTCAGGCTCGATGGAACTGCAGGACATCAAGCCCAGCCGGCTCGAAGCGGCCAAAGAAGTTGCCATTAATTTTATAGATGGACGCGTGGAAGACAGGATCGGTGTAGTCGTTTTTGCCGGAGATGCCTACTCCCTTGCTCCCCTCACGACCGATTATCAGTTGCTGCGTGAAAGTATACGCTCCATTGAAAACGGGATGATACCCCATGACGGGACGGCTATCGGCAGTGCGCTCGCCGTAGCCATCAACCGCATGCGAGAATCAAAGGCTAAAACGAAAGTAGCCATCCTTATAAGCGACGGTGAAAATACGGCCGGCAGCCTGGACCCGATGATGGCCAGCCGCCTGGCCTATGCCCATCAGATCAAGCTATACACCATAGGTATAGGCAAGGATGGCATGGTGCCACATACGGTGGATGCATCCGGTAAAACCTTGTTGGTAGAAACACAGTTAGACGAAAAAAGCCTTCGGGAAATAGCCGGTACAGGCGAAGGGCGCTTTTTCAGGGCCGATAGCCGGGATGCCCTGCAGGATATTTTTCAGGCCATCGACCGCTATGAGAAAACTGAAGTGACCGAGAAACGATTCCGCGATGCCCGGGACTATTACCAGGTATACCTGAAGTGGGCCTTGCTGTTGCTGGTGCTCTGGATGCTGTTCAAAAATACCTTTGTCACCAACGTGCTGGAAGACTGAGGGAAGTTAGAAAGTTAAAGAGTTTAGAAGTTAAAAAGGTATGGGCTATACCTAGCGCTGGTAAATTTATAGTAGGCTTATATATTAAATTAACAGTTGAATTTTATCCGCTCAATTCTTTTAAGCACAGTATTTTAAAAACCAAACTATGTCTTCTGTTGCTGATAACATACGTTATTTTGACGAAAAATTAAGCGATACACCTTGCCGCCTGGTTGCCGTATCCAAAACCCATCCTCCGGAGAAAATACTAGAAGCGTATGAGGCCGGACACCGGCTGTTCGGAGAAAACAAGGTACAGGAACTTCTGGATAAGCGGGAAAAACTTCCGCATGATATCGCCTGGCACCTGATCGGCCACCTGCAAACCAACAAGGTCAAGCAAATTGCCTCTTTCATCGATACGATCCAGTCCGTTGACAGCCTGAAGCTGCTGATGGAAATCAACAAAAGGGCAGAGCAGTTCTACCGTACGTTCCCGGTCAATTGCATGCTGCAGCTCTCTATTGCAGATGAAGAATCGAAGTTCGGCATGACGTATCAGGAAGCGGTAGACTTGTTGCAATCAGAAGAATACCGTAATATGCACTTCATCCGGATAACCGGGGTGATGGGTATAGCCACGAACACGGAAGATGAAAACAAACTTCATGAGGAATTCCGGACGCTACGCACTTACTTTGAGCAGCTCCGCGATACCTTCTTTTTTGCCAATCCTGATTTTAAGGAGATATCCATGGGGATGACCTCTGACTGGGAGCTGGCACTGGCAGAAGGCAGTACGCTCATCCGGGTAGGCAGCGGCATATTTGGCGCTAGGAACTACAGCAAAAACTAATCTAAAGAACACGATCTATCCACTATAATAACTAGCATCATGCAAGAGAACAACGGGAACATGGAAGCCAATTACAGAAAATTTATACAAGGTATAGTTGAAACGGATGCTGTCTGGGGACTGACCCAGAATGATACCTGGGCTACTTCCAGCTCCGGCGAGTACGAGGACGCAGAAGTGATCTTATTCTGGTCAGATGCCGAAGGTGCCAAAACCTGCGCCGAAGACGACTGGGCGGAGTATAAGCCGGAATCAATCACATTAGTGGAGTTCCTTGAAAACTGGTGTGTGGGCATGTACGGTGATCAGCTGCTGCTGGGACCAAACTGGGATGCCACCCTGACCGGCAGAGAAATGGAGCCGCTGATAGTTGCCCTGGATGTGGTCAACGAACTGAAGCATCAGAACAAAACACTTGAATTTACGCAATACGACAGCCAGGATGAATTTGAGGCGCAGGTAATTGAAGCGCTCGAAGGAGATGAGGAGTAGCGCGACACCTCCCCTGCATGCTAAAGTTTTTCCTTTCCAGCAATAAGCCCTGGTTTATGCTGAAAAGGCATTTAGGCAGGGCATGAAACGTTAACAATTACATAACCCGGCTTAAAAAGAAGGTATACGATGACAGCTTAACTTTACAAAAAGTAATCCCATGCTCCGTATACCTTCTTTTATCTTTTTATTTCTTTGCCTGACAGCATCCTGTTCTTTGCCTATGGCCCTGTCTCCTTCAACGGACTCCTCTCCCCAATTCCCTGCTTTCGATACGGAAGGTCATCGGGGAGCACGTGGTCTTATGCCCGAAAATACGATACCGGCCATGCACAAGGCACTGGAATTAGGTATAACGACGCTGGAGATGGACGCCCATATCACAAAAGATGGCCAGGTGGTCCTCTCCCACGATCCTTACATCAATCCCGAGCACGACCTGTTGCCCGACGGAAGCGAAATACCCGCTACAGACAAGAAAAAATATGTCCTCTACGAGATGGAGTATGAGTCGATCCGGGCATTTGATGCAGGCTCGAAGTTTTACGACAAGTTTCCGCAGCAGCAGAAACTAAAAACGTATAAGCCCCTCCTGTCGGAAGTGATCGACTCCGTGCAGGCATACCTACAGGCCAATAACCTGCCACAGGTATACTACAACATTGAGACGAAGTCCAAGCCAACAGGCGATGGAAAGCTTCACCCTGCCCCGGGCGAGTTTGTAGACCTGTTGCTGGAGGTGCTCGAACAGAAAAAGATCACGCCCTGGGTTATCATACAATCCTTCGATGTCCGCACGTTGCAGGCGCTACACGCCAAGCACCCGGGTATAAAAACATCCCTGCTTGTGGAGAACCTCAAAGGCTTGGACGCCAACCTGGAAGCCCTTGGTTTTAAACCTACCATCTACAGCCCGAACCACAAGCTGGCTACCAGAAAGCTGATAAAAGCCTGTCACCAGCGCGGCATAAAAGTTATTCCTTGGACCGTGAACGAGCTGGACCAGATGAAAAGCCTGAAGCGCAAAGGCGTGGACGGCATCATTTCCGATTACCCGAACCTGTACCGGGAATTATGAATTAGCGATTAAAAGTCGGAAATTGGGCTGTATTTACAGGAACCTATACCTTACAAAACGTGACACAGAAAATCATACTATTGATAGCCAGCGCACTGGGCGCACTCACCGTGATGATCGGCGCCTTTGGGGCACACGCCCTGGGCCCTATGTTGCAGGCCACCAACCGCACAGACACCTTTGAAACAGCCGTGAAATACCAGATGTACCATACCTTGGCGCTGCTGGCCATCGGCCTGTTATTGTTCCGGGTGGAGCATCCGGCCCTACAGGTGGCAGCCTGGGCATTTGTTATCGGGATACTTATCTTTTCAGGCTCCCTCTATACCTTGTGCCTTACAGGCGTTACCTGGCTGGGAGCCATCACACCGATTGGCGGCACCGCCCTGATCGTTGGCTGGGGAGCGCTGTTCTATGCAATCCTGAAGGCGCTTTAGGCCTTATAAGTACTAAAACAAAAAAGCCCTCCTGGACAGAGGGCTTTTTTGTTTTATGGAGAGAGGCTACTTACTGCGTTTTAGCGCTGGAAGTAGCTTTTTCTTTGATGTTGGTAACAATGTATACATACGCTGCCCCTTCTGCCGCATTCGAATGAATGGTGATGGCCTTCTTCTGCTGGCCGAGTTTGCCTGCACTGTTAAACTTGGCAGTCACCGAACCCGTTTTACCCGGCATAACCGGTTCTTTTGTCCAAGCGGGCGTAGTACAGCCGCAGGTCACATCCACACGTTCAATGACAAGCGGCTGTGTACCGGTATTGGTGAAGGTGAAGGTATGCTCCACCACATCTCCCTGGACGATATCGCCAAAGTTATGCTCCTTTGTTTCGAAGGAAATAGCCGGGCCATTTTTAGCCTGCGCCTGCGGAGCAGCCGTCTGCTTGGCCGGAAGTTGCTGCGCCATCGTGCCGCCAGCTGCCAGGGCTGCAAATGCTAAGGATAAGAAGATCTTTTTCATATGTATAAAGGGTTAGATTTTCAAATTACGATACGGATGCTGATTTGTTTTTACCAACTCCCAAATACCACATTTGTAACTCAGTCAACCATTAATTGCTTGCTAAAGTTCAGCAGAAACAGCTCTTCTGAAGAGCGGGTAAGGGCGGTGTAGAGCCAGCGGGCAAATTCTTCATTCACCATGTCATCTTTCAGATATCCCTGGTCGACAAAAACCGCTTTCCATTGGCCACCCTGTGCCTTGTGGCAGGTCAGGGCGTAGGCAAACTTCACCTGCAAGGCATTCAGGTATGGGTTCTTTTTCAGCTCCTTGGCCCGGTCCCGTTTGTTTTTGATGTCCATATAATCCTGCAGCACGGCCTCGTACAGCTTCTTGTTCTGATCAGCGGGCAGTGCAGGCGCATCGGTATAGAGCGTATCGAGCATGATCTTTACTTCCAGTTCTTCCTCTTCCGGGTAATCTACAAAACGGATGCGCACATCGGCAAACCGGAAGCCGTACATTTCCTCATCGCGGATGATCTTGGTGATCTCTACAAAATCCCCGTTGGCCATGAAGCCTATGTTAGAATCCTTCGGGAGCCAGAAGTAATTGTTGCGCACGATCATCAGGTAATCTCCTACGCCAATTTCATCTTCCGAGAAAAAAATCTGCCGGCGTATGTGCTGGTTGTACTGGTTGGCCGTCTTGTTGGAGCGGCAGATCACGATGGAATTCTCCACGCCGAATTTGTCGTACGCATAACGCAAGCCGTCTTCCAGCTTCTCTCCCGTCATCTTATAGATATCGCGCCAGCCCTTGGTCTGGAGCTGGATAGCAGGTGCCTCCGTTTGCAGCTGGTTGCGGAGATTGGTGGCATTCATCAGTATACCGGAGGCTTCCGCCTGGCGCATAACCTGCCTCAATTCAAGCTCCTGCACGGCACACCGGAAGTTATGCTTCAGGTATGCCGAATCCAGCGAAGGGCTCATGACCTGGTTGACAGGAGGCAACTGGGCGGTATCTCCTATGAGGAGCAGCTTGTTGTTTTTCTTGTCAAACACATAGCTGAGCAGGTCCTGCAGCAGACCGTTCTCCCCGAAGCCGCTCTCATCGGAGATCATGGAGGCCTCGTCTACGATATAAAAGGTACTTTCTGCTTTATTGGGTTGCCGGGTAAACGAAAGTCCTTCCGAATAAGGATTGGCCGTTTGCCGGTAGATCTTCTTGTGTATCGTAAAGGCAGGTTTGCCGCTGTACGAGGACATTACCTTGGCTGCACGGCCTGTCGGGGCCAGCAGCACATACTTGTAGCCAAACTTATTCAGGATCTTCACGAGCGAAGTTACCACGGTGGTTTTACCCGTACCCGCATACCCTTTCAGCAGGAAGACCGCTTTTTCCTGCTCCTTATTCAGTATAAACTCATCCAGCTTTGCAAAAAGCTTTGCCTGATCTTCAGTAGGCTCAAACGGAAAACTTGCTCTTAGTGCTTCTACCGGGCGCATAATTTGAGTTTAGGAGTTAATGAGTTTAAGAGTTTAAGAGTTGAAAGGAAGTTCTGAGTTCTGAGTCTTGAGTTAAAACCATCAGAAATAACTCAGCACTCAAGACTCAGAACTCGTGACTCTCAAAATGTCTTCAGGCGTGATGGTCGCCATGGAAGTACTGGCTTTGGCAATCAGCAAAGGCTCCTCGTCTCCTTTGACGGCATATACCTCCGCTTCACAGAAATTGAGTTTGCGGCCCTGCTTCAGCACAAACCCTTTTGCCAGCAGTTTATCCCCGAGCCCCGGATGAAAATAGGATACCTTGATCTCAGCCGTCACGACATGGTGGTCTTTGGGAACCAGGCTCACGGCAGCAAAGCCGGCTACGATGTCTGCCAGGGTGGCGATCACACCTCCGTGCGTAAAGCCTTTGTGCTGGCGGTGCCGCTGCTCCAGCAACAACTCCCCTTCTACTCTGCCGACCTCTATCTTGGTGACTTTGAAGCCCATCAGCTTCATGAATTCCTGGCGTTCCAGTTTTTCCTCGATATCAGATTTAAAGTCGGGGTTGTAAGTTTGAATCATTTTGTAAATTTACCACCATTACACCGCTATAGCAAACATGACGCTACTTAACCCCAACGCTTCGGCATACGCTGACAAAGTTCGTATTCGTGTATGCGGCATCTGCCTGAAAGAAGATAAGCTCCTGCTGGTAAGGCACCAGGCTACAATCCGGAACCAGGCTTTCTGGGCACCTCCGGGTGGCGGACTCGAGTTTGGCGAGACCACAGCCGCCTGTCTCCGGCGCGAAGTACTGGAAGAGACCGGCTTACAAACCGAAGTCAGCCGTTTCTTGTTTGTGAATGAATTCAGAGAGCCCCCTTTGCAGGCCGTAGAGTTGTTTTTTGAGCTCCACCTGACCGGAGGAGAGTTGGTGAAGGGGACGGATCCCGAGGCAGCCCCCGACCAGCAGCTCATCGAAGAAGTTGCTTTTCTGAGCCTGGAGGAGATCAACAGAATCCCGCTTCAGGACAAACACCGGGTGCTGCACTACCTTTTTTCGCTGGATGACCTGCTCGGAATGCCCCATCATTTCCTGAAGTAAGGGCGCCTTATTGCCATATTTTTTTTATACTTGCATAGCGCAATATAGCACTACCCCCAAGGGCTCCTATACATTGAACACGATCAACACCCACTTCCGGCTTTCTTACCAGTTCCACGATGAGGCCTTTAACCTCTCGCTGGCAGGCCACTGCAACCTGTACATCTCTATCAGCTCCAAAGCGATACGCTTTGCTGTAGCCGATGTGGAACGGAATAAGTTTGTGGTGCTGGAAGATTATGAGCTCATCACCGTTTTTACGCCCCTGCAGGTAGCTGAGCAACTGAGCCTCATCGCCGAACACAGCCCGATCCTGCAGGAGCAACGCTGGCTGAATGTGCGCATCAGCATCAGCAATCAACATTTCACGCTGGTACCTGAAACGCTTTTTGACCCTGCCCATCAGGCTGACTACCTGCGCCTGCACAGTGACTTAAACCCGCAGCAGGAAGTAGTTCTCTCCTATCGCCACAACGGCCTGGAAGCAGTCAATATCTTTGCCTTGGACAGCGTGGTCTACAAGACGGCACAAAACCTCTTTGCAGAACGACCTGTGCAGTTCGTACACCAGACCAGCTCCCTGATCAAAAGTGTATTGCACCAGGCCGAGCGGAAAGACGGCCGCTTTCTATACATTTTTGTAGAGCGCAATTACGTGACCATCCTGGTTGTGAGTGAAAGTGGATTGCAGTTCTGCAATGTGTTCCATTACCTGAGCCCGGAAGACTTTATCTATTACATCATTTTTGTGATGCAGGAACAGAAGATGAACCCGGAGCAGGAAACGATCACGGCCTGGGGAGACATTACGCACGACTCCAGCTTATTTAATATCCTGAAAAAGTATATCCGGCAGGTACGCCTCGGCAAAAAACCAGCTGACGTTGCCTACAGTTATAAGCTGGATGATGTCTTTGAGCACAGGTATTTTGAGATCTACAGCCTGCACTTTTGTGAGTAACACCTAATTGTTAGATAACTGATTGTTAAACTGCTGTACTCTTTTTAGATAACTAACACTTAAATACTATCCGCCTCTAACAATTGAACTATCCAAACCTTTAACAATCAATACCCATGAAACGTATCGCTCTTTTTCCGGGTTCTTTCGATCCCTTCACCCATGGACATCTGGATGTGGTGTTGCGCGGTGCGCGCATGTTCGATGAGATCATCATAGCGATCGGCAATAACAGCAGCAAGCAGCGTTACATACCGGTAGATCGGATGATTGAGATAATGGAACGCTTGTTCAAGGATCAACCCAACATATCGGCCAGGTCTTACAAAGGGCTGACAGCCGAGTTTGCCCGCGAAGTCGGCGCGAATTTTCTGTTGCGGGGCTTGCGCAACACTACCGATTTTGAATATGAAAACACGATTGCGCAGGCGAACCGCCATGTGAACCAGGAGCTCGAAACCGTTTTCCTGATCACGTCTCCGGCCCTGGCTGCCATCAGTTCTTCTATTATCCGGGAGATTCACCGGTTTGGCGGCAATGTAGACGATTTTATACCTTTCCCGATTTCAGAGATTGGAGATATTCACGCACAATAAACGCGATCGAGGTATAGGCCTTGGGTAAAACTCCCAGCACTTCCTCGGGCGTCATCCAGCGCACTTCCTCAATAAATTCTTCGGCCTGTGGTTTCATTAGGCTGTCATCGGTGCATTCCATGAGGTACCAACTGGTTTTCTTGAGGATCTTCTTGCCTTTATAGGCATAGGAATGCCAGGTTTTGGGCAGCTTCTCCAGCACATGCACCGAAATACTGCACTCCTCTTCAACTTCCCGGATGGCACCATCCATTGTTTTTTCGCCTTTGTCAAGCTTGCCCTTCGGCAGGTCCCATACGCCCAGGCGGTACATCATCAGGATCTTTCCATCTTTGACCACCAGTCCACCGGCCGCTTTCACGATCTTGAACTGATCCTTCAGGTGCTCGATCAACTGTTTTTTCTTGCTGGTGACCAGGGTCAGGGAGTTGAGCTTCTTGAGCTTCTTGACTTCCATGAGGCGAACGATCTTGTCGATCAGGATCGTATCGGTCCTTTTGATCAGCACATCACCCACCAGGTCCTTGGAAGAGAAATGATCATCCGCATCCACTACCACATCATGAGGGTGCCGGTATACCTTCTCGTTTGATTTTCTCAGGATGAGCGGAATATCGTTTATAAAAACGTTCATTGGGTATCGTGCTTGTTAAACGGCTTGAAATTTACACAAATCAATCAATATTTCAGTCTAAAGAAATTACGGCGGCATAAAAAGGCTAAATAATTCAGTAAATTCGCTCATGGATTCTACGACTATAGCACACCAGGTAGCCTCTTTCCTGCTGGAAACAGAGGCCGTAAAACTAAGACCCGAGCAACCTTTCCGCTGGAGTTCCGGCTGGAACTCCCCTATTTACTGCGATAACCGTGTTACGCTGTCGTTTCCGTTTATACGCAGTTTTATAAAACAGCAGTTGGGCGAAATGGTGAAAGAAAACTTCCCGGAAGCCGAAGCGATTGCCGGCGTAGCCACAGCAGGTATAGCCCAGGGCGCGCTGGTAGCTGATCTGCTCGATATGCCTTTCCTCTACGTGCGTCCGCAGCCCAAGAGCCACGGCATGGCCAACCAGATAGAAGGAAAGCTGTTACCGGGCCAGAAGATCGTCATGGTGGAAGACCTCATCTCAACGGGAGGCAGCTCCCTGAAGGCGGCAGAAGCGGTGCGGTCGGCCGGAGGCAACGTGATCGGGATGGCCGCCATCTTTACCTATGGCTTCGCCTTGGCAGAAGAAAATTTTAAAGAGGCAGGTATACCCTTGCATTGCCTGAGCGACTACCAGGCGCTGACCGAAGCCGCGATAGAGAAAGGCTATATCCCGGAATCTGCCATGCAGACGCTGGCCGAATGGAGAAAATCACCCCATACCTGGAAAGTTTAACATGAAGATAGGCCTCCTCTCCGATACGCACGACTACCTGGACGAGCAGATCCTGCGCCTGTTGGGGGACCGGGACGAGATATGGCATGCCGGTGATTTTGGCACGGCCAAAGTATCGGAGCAACTGAGCCAGGTGGCGCCGCTGCGGGGGGTGTATGGCAACATTGACGGGCAGGATATCCGGCAGGTATACCCGAAGGTACTGCGGTTTGATGCCAACGGACTGGATGTGATGATGACGCACATCGGGGGCTATCCGGGCAAATACCACCCCGATGTGCGGCAGGAGATACTGGCTAACCCGCCGCAGCTCTATATCACGGGCCACTCCCATATACTGAAAATCATGCAAGACAAAAGCCTGCATAACCTGCTGCACATCAACCCGGGTGCAGCAGGCAGGCATGGTTTTCATAAGATCCGGACCATGGTGCGCTTTGCCATAGAAGATGGAAAAGTGCGTGACCTACAGGTACTTGAGCTAGGCAAACGGGCATAAAAAAAGCGTGCCTGCGTTGCAAGCACACTTTGAAGTCTTTCGTAAACCCGCCACCCGAAGCTTACACAGCGTTGGCAGGCAGATGGTTTTACTTAGCCGTAAAAGGACTACTCAGCAGAAGCTTCTTCAGCAGTTTCTACTTTCTTGCCTTTTGGAGCTTCACCGAACTGAGCTCTCAGCTCGTCCATGTCAACATTCTTGATAACTGGTGTCAGCAACAGTTGCTTAATTCTGGCAACCTTGTTGTTTGCTCTTGCCTTATTTTTACGGTCTTTTCTTTTAAGTCTAGTAACTCCCATCGTTGCAAAATTTTAATTTGAAGGGCAAAAGTAAGTTATTATTTTTACAAAGTAAAGTATTTTATAGAATCAAATTCATCATGCAGCTAACAGATTTACGTTCCGATACCGTTACCCGTCCTACTGCTGCTATGCTCAGCGCCATGTTTGCCGCTGAAGTAGGCGACGATGTATACGAAGAAGACCCGACCATCAATGCTCTGGAGCTGAAAGCAGCTGCTATGTTCGGCATGGAAGCGGGCCTCTTCTGCCCTTCCGGCACCATGACCAACCAGATCGCCATCAAGGCCCATACAGAGCCCCTGACAGAAGTGATCTGTGATGTGACCGCGCACATCTACCAGTACGAAGGCGGAGGTATAGCCTTCAACTCAGCAGCGTCGGTTGCCCTTGTTCCCGGGGAGCGGGGCAAGATGACTCCGGCCCAAGTGGAGGCGCACATCCGCCCGGACAACATCCATTACCCTCCTACCCGATTGGTCGCGCTAGAAAATACCTGCAACAAGGGCGGAGGCGCTTACTATACCTTAGAGGAGATCGCGGCGATATCGGCAGTTTGCAAGCGCCACGACATTGCGTTGCACCTCGATGGAGCCCGCGTATTCAATGCCCTGGTCGCCTCCGGTGATGATGCCACAGCGTACGGCAATTATTTCGACAGCATTTCGATCTGCCTTTCCAAAGGGCTAGGGGCACCGGTTGGTTCCGTCCTGCTGGGCAGTAAGGCCTTTATTAAAAAGTCGCGCCGGATCCGGAAGGTACTGGGTGGCGGCATGCGGCAAGCCGGTTTCCTGGCGGCGGCGGGTATCTACGCCCTGGAAAACAACATAGCCCGATTGCAGGAAGACCACCGCAAAGCCAAGGTGATTGAGGAAGTGTTGCTGCAGACGGCTTATGTAGAAATCGTATTGCCGGTCGAGACCAATATTGTGATCTTTAAACTCAACGACAGGTATAGCGATGTTGATTTCGTTGCTGCTTTGGCCGATCAAAACATCCGTGCTTCGAGCTTTGGCCCGCAGATGATACGTTTCGTGACCCATCTGGATGTAACGGAAGAGATGCTGCAGCACATCCTGCAGGTGCTGCACTTACTAAATAAACAACAGGTAAAGGTATAGATCGGGCCAAAGCCTTTCCCCAATTTTAAGTCTGCTATACCTGGAAAGGCTTGACCTGATTTTACGCTATACCTGCTTCCGCTATACCTGTTTCACACGCTTTTAGACCTAAATACAATGGCTCCATCCGCTCCGGCTTTCCCGCTTTCAGAAATCATGGCTGTCCTGGCAAAAGATCCGGTCATGGTCACACTAGTGAGCCAGGGAAAACCGCTGGCTTCCTCCAGATCCGAAGACCTGTACTTCGAAATGCTCAGTTCTATCGTATCACAGCAGCTGTCCACCAAAGCGGCTGCCACAATCTTCAGGAGGTTTACAGAGCTATACCCTGACAATTACCCGCACCCCCACCTGGTGCTTGAAACAGCGGATGAAACCCTGCGCAGTGCCGGACTTTCCTTCCAGAAAATCGGCTATATCCGGAATGTGGCGGCCTTTGCTCAGGAAGGGAACCTGGTGCACGCTACTATTGACGCCATGGAGGATGAAGCCCTGATCCAGCACCTCACGCAGATCAAAGGCGTTGGCCGTTGGACGGTCGAAATGCTGCTCATGTTTGCGCTCGAACGCCCCGATGTGATGCCGGTGGATGACCTGGGTATACAAAATGCCATGAAGCGCCAGTATGGGCTGGAGGAGACCGGGAAACAGCTGCGGGTAAAGATGTTGGAGATCGCAGCGAACTGGCGGCCTTACCGGACCGTCGCCTGCAAGTACCTGTGGCAGTCACTGAACAATACGCCCAAATAAGAGCCTGCTTTGAAAGCAATTACGTAGTACCTATACCTGACCATTCACAGCCATACGCTTCACCAGCCTTATGACCAGATCCGATTTCCAGAACATGATAGAAAGCTATATCCGGGCCTACAACAACCTGGATGTGGCAGGTATGCTGGAGCACTTACACCCGGAAGTAGAATTTGAAAGTATCGTGGACGGGAAAGTTGCCCTGCGCCTGGAAGGTATAGACAACTTTAAACTTCAGGCCGAAGAGGCGTTGAGTTACTTTACCGAACGGGAGCAGAAAATCACGGATTTGAAAATAGAAGGGAATCAAGCAGAAGCACAGATTGCCTACAAAGCAGTACTTGCCATGGATCTGCCCAACGGGCTGAAAGCCGGAGAGGAACTGGAATTAAAAGGAAAGTCCGTTTTTACTTTGAAAGAAGGCAAAATTATCCGGCTGCAGGATTACAGTTAAGCTACCGCACCTTCGCCCGCTTCACCAGGTAACTGTAGAGGACCTTGTCAAAGGGCTCGCTGATGTCCACAGGTACAAAATCAATTTTGTACTGCCCGCACTTGAGTTCCAGCTCGCGTTTGTAGTTGGCCACCGCGTTGCGGTAATGCTCCCTGACCTGCGAAGGTTGTAATTTGAGTTCCTGGCCGGTCTCCACATCCACAAACAGGTAGGGGCGCTCGGCAAATTCAAAGTCCTCTTCTGTTTTGCGGTCCATCACATGAAAGATGAGCACCTCGTGCTTTTGGTGTTTGAGGTGCTGCAGGGCGGCGAAAATAGCGTCGCTGTTCTTGTGGCGCCCCAGCATGTCGCTGAAGATGACGACGAGCGATCGCTTCTGGATCTGCTGCGCAATGCGGTGAATCACTTCCGGCACATCGGTTTGTACCTGCACTGGCTCTTCTTCGAGCTGCTTTTGCAGCAGGATGAGCAAGGTATGCAGGTGCGAGGCCGTGGAGCGAACGGGCGTCTGCTGCAGGATGGTGTCTGCAAAGGTCACAAGTCCTACGGCATCGCGTTGTTTGCGCAGCAGTGTGGCCATGGCAGCAGCACAAAGTATGCTGAAGGTGATTTTACCCTTATTTTCGATGGGATAATACATGGAAGGCGATACGTCCAGCAGCATATGGCACCGCAGGTTGGTTTCCTCCTCAAAGCGCTTCACAAAGAGCTTGTCGGTGCGGGCGTATACCTTCCAGTCGATGTGCCGGGTGCTTTCGCCGCTGTTGTAGAGCCGGTGTTCCGAAAACTCCACCGAAAAACCGTGGTAAGGCGACTGGTGCAAGCCTGTAATGAAACCTTCCACCAGTTGCTTTGCCAGGAATTCCATGTTCTCGAATTTCTGAATATCGGCAAGAGTGAGTGGCTTCTTCATGAGCAGGGCTTAATCTTTACTACCTGAGGCTATCTCTGAAACGGTGGTAGCTGCTTCTTGTTGCCCCGACTCTTCATTTTCCAGCTCAGTCACCTGTACGGGTGCTATACCTGCCCGGATCAGATCGATCTTCTGGGCAGCCGCCCGGGAAAGGTCGATGATGGAATGCCGGCTACGGGGCATGCGGTCATTGATCTTGACGATAACAGATTTGCCGTTCGTCGTGTTGGTCACCTGCACACGGGTGTTGAAAGCCAGTGTGGCGTGTGCAGCAGTCAGTTGCGTTTTGTCATAACGTTCGCCACTGGCCGTGCGCTGTCCGTGCATACGGTCGGCGTAATAGGAAGCCTTCCCATCTGCCGAATAAAGCGCTGTACCTGAAGAGAACGAAAGTAGCAATACTAGTATAATTGAACATATATTCATGCTATACTATATTTGGTCCGCTACAAATATAGAAGTTAATATTTAGGGTGCATTTATTTGGTAAATTTTAAATTCAAAAATTTTTATATATCAGAACAATATGTTACTTTTAGATTCACAAAGTTGAATTTAACGTCTTATAAACGGTGGAAGAGAACAACGAAAAAGCAGAAATTTATTCCCAAAGGGTAAGAGCCGGGAAGAGAACGTATTTCTTTGATGTGAAGTCAACTCGTTCAAACGACTTTTATGTGACCATCACAGAAAGCAAAAGAAAATTCAAGGACGACGAATTCTCTTACGAGAAACACAAGATTTTCTTATACAAAGAGGATTTCGCCAAGTTCCTGGAAGCGCTGCAGGGTACGATCGATCACGTTAAATCAGAATTGCTGACTGAAGAAGCCCTGGCTGCACTCGAAGCTCCGGTTGAGTCTGAAATTGCTCCCCTGGCTGTCGCTGAAGCGGAAGTGTCATTTGATGAAGAACTGAAATGGGAATAGCTCCTCCCTCCTTCTTATAACTATAGAAAGCAGCTTGTGGAAATCCGCAAGCTGTTTTTGTTTTTAGCTATACCTGCGAAGGCTATACCTGGAGTGGTCGTGGCTCATGCGGCTGCCTGTCCAATAAAGTATAGGCGCACCTGAGCATAATCTTCCCGAAATTTGTATCTTTGCGGCTTGATATTAAACGATAAGAATTAATGGGACTAAGATGCGGAATCGTGGGACTGCCAAATGTAGGCAAGTCTACTTTGTTCAACGCTATTTCTAATGCCAAGGCAGAATCTGCCAATTACCCTTTCTGTACGATAGAGCCGAACGTGGGCATCATCACCGTGCCGGATGAGCGACTGAACATCCTGGAGGAGCTGGTGACCCCGCAGCGCGTATTGCCAACCGTGATTGAGTTTGTGGACATCGCCGGTCTGGTAAAGGGTGCCAGCAAAGGAGAAGGACTCGGCAACAAATTCCTGGCCAACATCCGCGAGGTAGACGCCATTATCCATGTGGTGCGTTGCTTCGAAGACCCCAACATCGTACACGTAGCCGGTAAGGTAGATCCTATCTCCGATAAAGAAATCATTGATACAGAGCTGCAGCTGAAGGACCTGGAGTCGATCGAAAAGATGCTGCTGAAGGTACAGCGTTCGGCCAAGGCAGGTGACGCCAAAGCCAAAAAAGAGTTGGTAACGCTGGAGAAATACAAGAACCATCTGGAGCAGGGCCTGAATGCCCGCAGCCTTGATGCGAACGAAGATGACAAGGAAACAATCAGCGAACTGAACCTGCTCACCGATAAGCCGGTGGTATACGCGGCCAACGTGGATGAGAACTCCATGATCTCCGGCAACGAATTCTCCAAAGCACTGGAAGAGCACGTGAAAAACGAGAACGCGCAGGTCGTGTTGATCTCTGCCTCTATCGAAGCGCAGATCGCGGAACTGACCGATCCCGAAGAGAAGGAAATGTTCCTATCCGAATACGGACTGACGGAGTCTGGCCTGAACAAACTGATACGCGCATCTTACTCCCTGCTGAACCTGATCACCTATTTCACAGCAGGTGTCAAAGAAGTACGTGCCTGGACGGTCGAGAAAGGCTGGAAAGCCCCTCAGGCTGCGGGTGTTATACACTCTGACTTCGAGAAAGGCTTTATCCGTGCAGAAGTTATCAAGCTGAAAGATTACCAGGAGTATAAGTCCGAAGCCAAGATAAAGGAAGCCGGCAAAATGGCCGTAGAAGGAAAAGACTACGTGGTGCAGGACGGTGATATCATGCACTTCCGCTTCAACGTATAACCGGGAAATACTCATACTATAACAAAAAGCGCAGCTCCGAGGGGCTGCGCTTTTGTTTTGGCGGTAGCTTCATTCTTCTGCCGGCCATCAGGTTTTCTGAAAAAGGAAGGTCATAATTCTGGGAATACTCCCCCTGTCTTTCTCATCAAAATGCTCGTTGAGGTCCACCAGCACAAGGCCCTGCTTTCCGGCTGCCTGCACAAAATCCGAGGTATGGTGCGTGAAGCATTCCACTTCCTGGCGGCCTTCCGGCGTATCAAACCGGGCTTTGGTCCCCGTGTACTGTTTGAAAGGATGAAGTTCTCCGATGTATACCTGGCCTCCGGGCTTCAAGGCTTTCCATACCTGAGCAAAAACAGGTTCCAGATCCCGGATGTGCTCCAAAACCAGGCTGAAACTGACGAGGTCGTATACGCTCTCTCCGAACCTCCACTCCTCCCGGATGTCTGCCTGTAGAAACCGTACGTGGTCTGAAACGATCTTCTCCTTTGCCCGGGCAAGCATTTCGTCTGACAGGTCAACGGCTGTTACCCGGCTGGCTCTCTCCTGCAGCCAGATGGTGTTCTTTCCGGTCCCGCAGCCAATTTCCAGGCACTTATCAAAGGTATAGCCGGCTAAGGTTTCCCGCAGCGCCAGTCCTTCCAGGTCTCTGGTCCTGTTTTGATTGGTATCGTACTGCGAAGCCCAGTTGTTGTATGCCTGTTGTGTATCCATCGTTATATAGTCCCGCTCCTTTTATTCTATCTTTAGATAGGTTACGACAATTTCTTTTGTTGCGTCTGGGAATTTCCGCTTAAAGTAGTCCAGGCTACTCTCGCTGGATGTAACCGTGAAGGGCAGCGCCTCTTCCACGTAATTGATGTAGGCCAGGGCGCTGGCAATCCCCCTGTTGTTGCGGACAGCGCTGAAGTAAGGAGTCCACTCTACGGTGATATCGCCCACGTAGTAGATCTTATCTGCCTCCTCCAGGTTTACGGAAGCATAGCCCCGGGGAATGTTGGCAAAGAAATCCGCGTCCTTGCGGTATTCCAGCAATGAAATCTCATTCTCCCCCAGCGGTAGCCGGGTATAGAAGTAGCCTTCTTCATCCAGCCAGACCATATTTTTACCCCATAGCCGCTCATTGAAATGAACCAGCACTTTACTGGAGGTTAAAGGAAGATTTCCTGCAAACGTCATGCGCCCGAAAACGATCACCTCATGGGGTTTCGTCTCTGTAGATGCAATTCGGCCGGTACCACATCCTGCTAAAAGAAGCAGGCAAATAAAAGGTAAAAGTTTTCTCATATGTCCTCAATAATCTCTGGCTAAACCTAGGTATAGCATCACTTCATTTACTGCTCGAAAGGGTGCTGTTTCGTTTATCTCCTGTTAAAACTGATTTCCTCATACCCGATCAGCAGGTCGGCGCGGGATCCGGGCGGGCGGTAGTAGATGAGGATGTCGTAGGTGTTGCCGGTTGCAAAGTGGCTTCCTTCGAAATAGCTGGCATCGGCTTCCAGGCTGTTATTGGATTTCAAGGCATAGTAATAGTTGAAGTAGCCCTGCTTCAGGAGCAGACGCCCGGTATACGCCTGCCGCTCGGCATTGTAGGTCATGCGGGCATCGTTGCTGAGTTGCCAGTCGGTGAGGCCACCCAGGATATAGACGCTGCCATTGGGAACCTCTCCTGTTCTTAGTTCAAAGTCAACCCAGGTATAGTCGGCATTCACAATCGAGTTGCCATACTCCCGGTTGCCAAAAAGCTGCTTCCCATCCACATCGGGGTCCTGGCTGTAGGCGGCGCCATCCCGGTTCCGGTCCGCCTGCAGATATACCTCGGCCGGCGAGGTTTCCAGATTGATCCGGTCTATCCCCAGGCCTTTGAAGCGGATACTACGTGTGTCGAACGGGCGGAACTCGCTGAGCCCCAGGAAATGGTCTTTTGGCTCAAAGAAAACATATTCTAGCCGGCGCTGATCATCCCGCACGAAGGTGGGCTTCGGGTATACCTTTACATTGTCCCAGCGGTGGTTCTGGCGCATCACGGCCTTTACTTCCTGCGCAGGATTGACTAAAGGATAATCTTTGTAAAACACATTGAATTCTACTGCCTGCCGTGCGGCCTTGCCATCGGGACCGGTAGGGGCTCCCAACTTAGCTGTCACTGCCACCAGATTTTCATGGACCAGCAAGCGGCGGGTCAGCAGCAGGTTGCCCCCCTCCTCACTCACCTGCAACACATAATTGCCGCTCAGTTTCACCCTCGGAACCCGGAACCTATAATGGACATAAGGCACACGTGTATTGATGGAGTTCTGGACATCATTGAGAAAGAACTCGTTGAAGTCGTTCAGATACTGGGTTTCATTCAGGCCGGAAGGCGTCCAGTCGGCATTGCAGTGCACCAGTTTAGCCACCAGACGCTGCGGGCCGGCATTGAGCCTGTCAAATTCCAGCAGGATCGGCTGCTCCTGGTTCAGCGATATGACAGCCGGCTCCAGTACGGCTTCGGGGCCGCCTGTAGCCCGGTAGCACTGCACGGACCGAATGCTGGTATCGTACACATAGTCTTCGTAGCGGATAGATTGCTGCGAGCTGCTGCCTGCCGTGCCCTGTCCTTGCTGCTCCAGGGGCACACAGGCCGTTATTCCGATGGCCAGCAGGGTGGCGAACATACTGCCGTATAGCTTTTTGAGGATCATGATTGCTGCTCGATGTTGCTTTTCCGGCTTTGCCGGGCTTGGTTTTAGGATGTCCGAAGATAGGAAAAATTCAGTTATTCCGGCTGCAGCAAAATAATTCCGACATTTTAATACCCGCAATAACTTGCTAATCACACTGTTAACCTGTATATTCAGCCAGGCGAAAAATCTACACTATGAAAAAAGTTCTACTGGCAGGTGCTACCGGGCACCTGGGGAAATATATTTTCCGTGAGCTAAAGCAACAACGCCACGAAGTGCGTGCCCTGGCACGTAATTTAAAAAGAGCTCAGGCGCTGTTTCCTGATCCGGAGGAACTTGTGCTGGCCGATGCCACCGAACCGGAGTCGTTGCAGGGTTGCTGCACGGGTGTGGATGTCGTGATATCGGCGCTGGGCAAAAGCATCAGTCTCCGTAACCAGGGCACGGGCAGCTTCCAGGAAATCGACTACCAGGCCAACCTGCACCTGCTGGAAGAAGCGCAGAAAGCCGGGGTAAAACAATTCATCTACATTTCTGCCTTCGGAGCAGAGCAACATCCGGAGCTGGCTTATTTCAGCGCCCACGCCAGTTTTGCAAAAGCACTTCGGCATAGCGGACTCGCATTTACCATTCTTCAGCCTACCGCTTTGTTTTCAGCTTTCGAAGAGATCATGTCCCTGGCCCGCAAAGGCCGAATCGCTTTATTAGGAGCTGGTGACAGCAAGACAAATCCGATCTATGACGGCGATGTCGCCCGGATCGCTGTCTCCCTCATCGACCAGCCCAGCCAAACGCTCACACTTGGCGGAGAACGCGTGTATACCCGGCTGGAGTTACTCAAGATTGCCTGTAAAGCGGCCGGTTACAAAGGGAAAATCCCGGAACTGGGATTTCAGTTTGTAGACGGTATCTTACCTTTTGTCCGGCTGGTGAGCCGCAGCCTGTATGATAAGCTGGCCTTTATGACGGCGGTATCCCGGGTAGACTGTATAGCGCCTGCCATGGGAGAACTTACGCTGGAGGACTATTTTGAGCTGGAGCCCCAGTTCAGTACCTGACAAAACAAAGTATACGCTTATTCCAGGATGGTTTGGATGAAAACCCCTGCTTCGAGCGTTTTCTGCACCGGGCATCGGGCCGAAATCTGTTTCAGCCGTTCTACCTGTTCCAGGCTGAGGTCGCCGCACAGCCGGAGACGCTTGATGATCTGAAGTCGCTTTTGAGGAATTTCACCGGCGGGAGGAACAGAAGCTACCGGAATGGACTCCATTTGCAAACTGACCTCAGCACGATCCAGCGGCCAGTTTTTGCGCCGGGCATACATGTGCAGCGTGATGACGGTGCAGGCGCCAAGCGCACTCATCAGGTAATCGTTCGGATCGGGCCCGGTCTTGATCCCTTCATCCACGCCGGATTCGTCAATTTCAAAAAGCTGGTCCTCCATCCGGATGTTGGCCACATAGCCAGCCGAACAGTCAGCACTCACAAATACACAGCCCATGATTTATTGCATATGGTACATATACCTATACGGACTGGGCTATACCTGAATCAAAACCGGAGTATAAAAGTTGTGCCTTTATCCAGTTCCGAATGTACGGAGATAGAGCCCTTGTGCAGGCGCATGATCTGTCGCGACAAACTGAGCCCTATACCTGAACCGGACTGTTTGGTCGTGTAGAAAGGTATAAAGATCTTGGTGGTGGCCTCCGGTGTCATCCCCTGCCCGTTATCCTGCACTTCGATACAGACACGGCTGCGGTCGTCCAGGTTGGCTTTAACGGTGATCAGCTTTTGTTCCTGGTCCTGCACTGCTTCCATCGCATTCTTGATCAGGTTAATGAGTACCTGCTCGATCATGCCTCTGTCAGCCGAAAGCAACAGATTGGATACCGGCATTTCCAGCTTCAGCCGGATGCCTTGTCTGGTCAGTTGTTCGCGCATCAGCAAGCTGACTTCCTTCAGCAAATCCCCCACATTGAACATCGTCAGCTCAGGCACTGCGATCCGGGTCAGGTTACGGAAGTCATTCACAAAGTGGATCAGGCCGTCGCTGCGGCGGCTGATGGTCTGCAGACACTGGCGAATATCCAGCAACTCCTCTTTTAAAAGAGTGATCTCCACTGAATGGGTATCCTCCACATAGCTGCTGATCTCGTCTCCCGCACTGGCGGAGAGCGATGCGATGGGTGTAACAGAGTTCATGATCTCGTGGGTCAGCACCCGGATCAGGTTTTGCCAGGCCTCCATTTCCTTATCTTCCAGTTCGCGCTGTATGTTCTGGATAGAAGCCAGCTTCACCTTCTCTCCCAGCATGGCCAGTTCGATCACCTGTACAGAGAGGTTGGCCACGTCTCCTCCCTGCCTTACCGGTACCAGGGCCTTTTCGGTATGCTCCAGCTCCTGCAGCTTGCTGGTTAACTCGGCACTGACAGGCTGCAATTCCTGCACCTGCTGCAGCTGCCCTACCTGCAGCAGTTTGCGGGCGGCGCTGTTTATCAGCAGGATCGTGCCGTCCGATTTGTAGGTGATAATGCCGGTACCGACATGCTGTACGATGGCTTCAAAATAATGCAGATTGGCTTCTTTTTCCGCCCGCACCGCCCGGAACTTCGACATAACCTCATTTAGCCCCAAGGCCAGTTCCCGCTGTAGTTTCCCGCCATGGCCCGCCGGAATTACTTCGGTAAAGTCATCGTGCCGGATCGATTGGAGGAAACGCAGGAACTGCTTGTTCGTCCGTTCATGAAACCGAACCAGCAAGATCACCTGCAGAACGATGAAAAGAAGGAGCCCAATGAAGGTACCTCTGTAAGCCGGCTCGAATCCTACACGGGATATCAGGAAAATGCTGAGGGCCAGCAGGGCCAGCCGGAAGATCAGCTGCAGTCTGTAGTTGTTAAAGCGCATACTTCTCCAGTCTTCGGTAGAGCGCGCCTCTGGAGAGCCCTAACTCTTTTGCTGCCTTGGAGATGTTGCCTTCGTGCTGCTGCATGGCGCGCTGCACCGCCTGACGCTCCAGGTCTTCCAGGTTTTTTGTATCGGGGATGGTAGCCGTGACAGGCGCGCTTGTTTCCTCCGGTATAAAGAAGAAATCTTCGGGCTGCAGTTCGCGGTTATCACTCATGATCGAGGCGCGCTCCAGCACATGCTGCAATTCCCGCACATTGCCCGGCCAGGTATAGCGTCGGAGCTTGGCCAGGGCAGCATCCGAAAGCCGCTTGAGCGGTTGCTTATACTTATGAGCATACGACTGCAGGAAATGTTCTGCAAACAAGGGGATATCATCCAGGCGCTCCCGTAAGGCCGGCAGGTTGAGCTCCACTGTGTTGATGCGGTAGAGAAGGTCCTGCCGGAACTCGTGCCGCTGCACCATATCCAGCAGCGGCATGTTTGTCGCGCAGATCAGGCGTACGTCAATAGGTATAGGCTTGTTGGTGCCCACGCGGATCACCTCGCGCCGCTGCAACACCGTGAGCAGCTTGCTTTGCAGGGAGGGCGAGAGGTTGCCGATCTCATCTAGGAACAGCGTACCGCCATTGGCTGCTTCAAAACGGCCGATACGGTCTTCTTTGGCATCGGTAAAAGCCCCCTTCTTGTGGCCGAACAATTCACTTTCAAAAAGAGATTCCGTGACAGCTCCCATGTCCACCGTTACAAATACTTTGTCGGCTCTTCCGGAACGCTGGTGTATGCTGCGCGCGATGACCTCCTTCCCGGTGCCGTTCTCGCCGAGCAGCAGGATGTCAGCGTCTGTTTTGGCTACTTTGTCGATGATGGCAAACAGGTGGCGCATGGCAGGGCTCTGCCCCGAAATAACGGGTTGCTGCGTCTGCAGTTCCGCGGTGAGCGTACGGTTGACCTGCTTCAGTTGGGTCACTTCCTTATAAGAATGCCGCAGTTTGGAAGCAGCCGTCAGGGTAGCCACCAGTTTCTCGTTTTGCCAGGGCTTCAGCACAAAATCGGTTGCCCCTTCCTTGAGGGCACGCACAGCCATCTCCACATCACCAAAGGCCGTGATCATGACCACAACAGCTGACGGATCATATTTCAGGATCTCCTTCAGCCAGAAGAATCCCTCCTGCCCGCTTGAGATATCCTGACTGAAATTCATATCCAGCAGAATAATATCGTATTCTTCATTCGAAACCAGGAAAGGAATCTTCTTCGGATTTTTCTCCATCACGACTTCCTTCGCATATTTCCGAAGCAGCATTTTGGCAGAGAACAACACATCTTCGTTGTCATCAATTACCAGTATTCTTCCAAGATTCTGATCCATGAAGAGAGGCGGTTTTAAGTTTTATACTACTAGCTGTTTAACAAAACTATGCCAGACAAATCTTAGGTTAATTTACACTTATTTTGAGATAAAAGGAAGGCGGCCTGTCCATACCTGGACAATGGCTGTCCGTCTGTGGACAAGACAGCAGACACGCTATACCTGAAAACACGCTCAGAACCACTTTTCACAAATGGCACAGCAATGGTATATCTGTTAACTACCCGGAACAGGTATAGCCATTGCCGGCAGGTTCAATCAGAAAAATTCATGCATGAAAAAGCTCATCCGAAAGACCATGCAATTGGTAAAGAATCCTTGCACTGACATCATCGAAATCTCAGAACTGTCGGATGTAAACGAGTATATCCAACAGGAAGCATTCGCAGCCAGCGAGGAGCCACGATCGTTCTGGGCTTCCGCTTTTCCCAACTCCAGGTATACCCACCGCACGATCGATCGCTTCGACGGCTAGGTATCAACCAAAAGGGCAACTTCTGCTTTACTATACTTAATTTAACCAGCCTTAACGCCAGTCTGCCATGTTCAAGATTTACTTCCTTACTGCCTTCCGCACCCTGCTTCGAAACAGGAACTATACCTTGCTCAATGTACTGGGACTGGCGCTGGGCATCACCTGCAGCATTCTGCTGTTCCTGGTGATCAAATATGAGTTAAGTTACGATACGTTCCATACCAAGGCGGACCGTATCTACCGGCTCAACGTGGACTCCGATTACGGAGACGGCCTTTTTCAGACCACTTCCATCCACTTCCCGGCAACAAAGGTGCTGCGCAACAACAATCCGGGTTTCGATAATATCACCCAACTCTATGGGGAAGAAACCGGCCAGATCACTGTTCCTGGCCAGGGAGACGAAGCTCCCCGGCACTTCACCATCAAAGGGGTTATTGGGTTTGTGGAACCGGAGTTCTTTCAAATTTTTGATTTTGAAACAGGAGGCCAGGATCTGAGTCCTTT
>NZ_JSYF01000416.1:0-3766 GCF_054824225.1 Pontibacter sp. HJ8 | reverse complement strand
CTCTGCATTCTCAGGACCATACTTGATGCGGAGCGTTTCCTCTACATCCACCGGCTGGTCAAATTCCTCCAGGCTTCTATCGCAGGTCAGGCGGACATGACCCTTGATGTCAAAATGCAATGAAAGCAGCGAGTCGGTCTTATCGAGCTCTACTTTTGCCAGTAGCTTTCCTCCCAGCATGATCTCCTGCTCAAACAAAGCAAAGAATGAATCATCCATCTCAAACTCGAACACATGCTTTTTGTTGCTGAGTTTGGCAATGCCGATTTCGTAATCTCTTAGCTTCTTCACTACCGTTTTTTTATTGCAAGACGCAAAATTAGAACATTATTTTGATAAATAAAATAGCTGTTCGATTAAAGAACAGGCTTTTGTTCTGCTAAACGCATTTTTATGATGTCGCAGGCCAGAAACATGGCTTCTCTGAACGAGCTTTCATCGGCTATATGTTTGCCGGCTATATCGTAGGCCGTGCCATGGTCAGGGGAGGTACGCACAATGGGCAGGCCTGCGGTGTAGTTCACGCCACTTTCCATGGCCAGTGTCTTGAACGGGATCAGGCCCTGATCGTGGTACATCGACAAGACCGCATCGAACTGCTTGTACTGGCGCATGCCAAAGAAGCCGTCGGCCGGGTAGGGGCCGAACACCAGGTGGCCGCGCTCTTTCAGGTGCATAACGGCCGGCCGGATGATGTCCGTCTCTTCGTTGCCCAGCAATCCTTTTTCGCCGGCATGCGGGTTGAGGCCCAATACGGCGATGCGGGGCTTCTGTATGCCAAAATCCCTGCGCAGCGACTCCTGCAGGATGGTGATCTTGCGGATGATGAGATCATAGCTGAGCCTGCCCGCTACCTCTTTGACAGGTATGTGGCCCGTCACGGTAGCTACACGCAGCACATCGCTGACCAGCAGCATCAGGCTTTCGGGCGCATCAAAGTAGGAGGTAAGAAACTCGGTATGGCCCGGAAACTTAAAGGCATCCGCCTGGATGTTGTCCTTGTCGATCGGAGCGGTCACGAGACCATCCAGCATACCGGCTTTCAGGTCTTTGCAGGCTGCCAGCAGGGAGTCTAGCGACGCCTTACCGGATTCCGGTTTCGGCGTTCCGGGCTCAACGGCGATGTCTTCTTCCCAGCAGTTGATCAGGTTTACCTTTTTGGGTGCCAGGTCCAGGGCAGTTTGCACCTGCTGGTACTGGAAATGTTCTGCGCTCAGAGCTTTGCGCACTTTGTTGATCAGCGCTGCAGACGCGTAAATAACCGGCGTGCAGTAGTTCAGGATGCGTTGGTCCGAAAGGGTTTTTACGATCACTTCGGGGCCAATACCGTTGGTGTCGCCGATGCTTATACCTAGTTTCGCTTTATATCTGTTTTCCATTTTGTCTTATTTGGCCAGGGAGCTAAGGTAGTTGTAGACAAGGCGCACACCGGAGCCGGTGGCCAGTTTGCCTCTGTACGAATCCTCGCCCAGCAGGTAGGCTGTACCTGCAATGTCAAAGTGTACCCAGGGATAGTTGGTGAAATACTCCAGGAAGACGCCTGCTGAAATGGCACCGGCTTCGGCACCGCCCAGGTTCTTGATGTCCGCTATATCGGATTCGATGTGCTTCTTATATTCTTCCCAGAGCGGAAATTCCACGATACGCTCGTGCACTTCTTCGCCTGTTTTCTTCAGGGCACCCATCACCTCTTCGCCGGCATTGCTCATGGCTACCAAGCCTTCCTTGCCGATGGCGCGCGCTGCGGCCCCTGTCAGGGTGGCCATATCGATCACCAGTTCCGGCTTATAGCGCTGCGCGAAGCTGAGCGCATCGGCCAAAATAAGCCTGCCCTCCGCGTCTGTGTTGAGTACTTCTACCGACATGCCGTTGTGCATGGTGATGACGTCGCCCGGAGAGTAAGCCTTTCCGCCGGGGCGGTTGTCGGTGGCCGGAATGAGGACGATCACGTGGAGCGGTACATTGTTTTTTGCCAGGGCATACAACACACCTGCCACCGCGGCGGCACCTGCCATGTCGGACTTCATGTAGTCCATGGACTGTGGCGTAGGCTTCAGGCTGAGTCCGCCCGTGTCGTATACCACACCTTTGCCCACCAGTACATAAGGTTTTGAATTTTTAGCGCCTTCCGGCTTCCACTCCAGTATGTTGAAGGTAGGTGGCTCTTCGCTGCCCTGGTTTACGGCCAGCAGGCCGCCCATTTTCAGGGACTGTATCTGCAATTCATCCAGCACCTCGGTCTTGAAACCGGCGGCACGACCAAGTTCCTCCAGCTGCTCGCTCAGCTGCGTAGCAGACTGGTGGCTGTTGGGTTCGTTCACCAGGTCGCGTGTAATGGCAACGGCGTCGAGTACATTTTGCAGTTCCGTCACGTCCTGCTCCGAAACATTCTCGTCGGCGAGGATGATCGTCTGCAGGGGGCTGGGCTTGCTGTTTTTGGTTTTGTATTTTTGAAACTGGTAGTTGCTCAGGTATACCCCCTCGGCCAGGTATAGGCTGGCCTGGCTGTTGGTTCTGTCCACAATCGCCAGTTCTTCTACCTTATCGGCTTTGAGTTGTTTGAGTAAGGTATAGCCGGCCTGGCGCAGGGCCTCCCGGGCGGCGTTTTCTGTTTTGGCGTCAGCCGCTACTACTACATACACCCGTTGCGTATAGCGGTTCAGAGCGATGATCTTAGCCTCCGCTTCCAGCTGGCGCTGAACATAACCGGCTTCTTCCGGGCTCAGTTCTGCCAGTGCTGTTGCCTGGTCAGCCCGCACAATCAGGGCAACGTCTGTATTTTTACCTACCGATGTATTGTATTTGAGTTGTGTTGGCATTTGTCGTTCGTATCTTTGAGTCTGCAATATAGCAAGTATATAGTGTAATGTGAAAAAGCAGCCGGTGCCTGCGAGGCTTCCGGAAACGCCTATTAGTAAAGTATAACGGGTTTCAGGAGAAAAGTATCACCTCCATCAAAACCATAACGAATAGAACGTGAGTAAAGTAAGTCCAAAAAAACACCTGGGACAGCACTTCCTGGTCGATCAGAACATCGCCCGAAAGATAGTGGACCAGTTAACGATGCACCAGGGCGCACAGGATGTGCTGGAAATCGGCCCCGGTATGGGCGTGCTCACCCAGTTCCTGCTGCAGCACAAGGAGTATACCACCACCGTCGTAGACATTGACCGGGAGTCGATTGCATACCTGAAAGAGCACTTTCCGGCTTTGCAGGACCGCATCATTTCGGCTGACTTTCTCAAAACAGACCTGAGTAAAATGTTCCCGGGCAAGTTTGCCATCATCGGCAATTTTCCCTATAATATTTCGAGCCAGATATTCTTTAAAGTGCTCGAACACCGGGATGTGGTGCCGGAGGTGGTGTGCATGATCCAGAAAGAGGTGGCCGAACGCCTGGCTGCCCCTCCGGGCTCCAAGACCTACGGGATACTGAGTGTGCTGCTGCAGGCCTTTTATACCATCGATTACAAGTTCACGGTGCATGAACATGTGTTTCATCCGCCTCCCAAAGTAAAGTCCGGCGTGATCGGTCTGTTGCGCAACGAACGGCAGAACCTGGCCTGTGACGAGAAGCTGTTTTTCAGTGTGGTCAAACAAAGCTTTGGAACAAGACGCAAAACGCTTCGTAACTCACTCCGAAGTTATAACTTGCCGCCCGAAATTGCAGCGCAACCTGTTTTTGACAAAAGAGCAGAACAGCTCTCGGTGCAGGATTTTATAGAATTGACCCAACTCATAGAGCAGAACATGTAACACCATGCAG
>NZ_JSYF01000415.1:0-7853 GCF_054824225.1 Pontibacter sp. HJ8 | reverse complement strand
CTATTAAAGAAAGTTTATTCATTTGACTTTTCCAAATATTCACCGGCAAAGCTTTACGCGGCAACCGGGCGCTATATTCTTATTTACTAGCTGCTTGCAGCCAAGCTAGGCTTTCCTGCCTCCTCCGCACACGGACCCTACCGCTACGCGCCTCAAAAGGCATAAAAAAAGGCCGGTTTTTATCTCCGGCCTTTCTATAATCCATTCTTCGGTGTTACAACTTCTGCATCAGTACCTGGTAGAGGGCCACCATGCTGTCGATATCTTTTTTGTTCACGATCTCATTTGGGGTATGCACGTTGTCCTCGGGGGCACCTACAAAGCACCAGTCCCAGGGGTAGGGGCCATGCTGTAGTTCCTTGGCATCGCTGCCCCCGGCTCCTTCCACTTCCAGCTGGTAAGGTATACCTGACTCCCGGGCTATACCTATAATTTTCTGCACGTACGCCCTTCTCGGGATCAGGCTGTCCCGCATCGAAATAACAACCCCATTTCCTGGTTGCACGCCTTCCGTCACCCAGGTGATATCAGAAATCAAGGCCTGATGCACGCCGTAGCGCTCCGCAATATACTTGGACAGGTAAGCCACGGAGCCGCCCCCGTGCTCTTCCCAGCTGCTGAAGGCAATGATGCCATCTTCGAGTGTTTCAGCGACTTTAAGGGCGCTCCATACGCCGAGCCGGTTGTCCAGGTAACACGACTGCACGGTTTCTTCGGTCTCCCTGAAATCGCACTTAAACACCAGCTCCGTACCGCGCTCGATTTCCCGCTCATACTTATACCTGAGCTCCATCTCCTCTTCGTCCACCTCCAGGGTACAGTCTATTTTTCCCTGGGCATCCTCCCCTACCAGTTGATAGCCTGTCTCCAGGTCCGGGCCGCCAATCTTAACCAGCTGATTTCCATAGCGCACTGTAAAACCAATGGAATCAATATGGGCGAAGATCGCCGTGCGGGGCTTACCGAATATAAGCAAAATACAATCCTGAAAGCCTTCGCCATAAAGTATGACAGGTTGCTTTTTCCACTGAACTTTATGCGCTTCTATATAGTTAAGCAGAAAATCGGACAGTTCTTTCTCGTTGCCGGATGGCGCGTGTATGCTGCAGAGTTGCTTCAGGAGTTTCATATTTTATTTCTTTTGTATCAATTCAAAATTAATATAATTGTTGTACTTTTATTACCTGCCTGTCCTGGAATAGGTGATTAGCGTTGCGTCCCGGATTTCTTTTTAACACATGAAGAAGATTGTATTTGTTTTCCTCGGTATTCTTATATCAGCCTTTGCTTCGGCCCAGACGAATAAAGTGCAGCCGGATACGGTGATGAGAGAAATCACAATGCAGTCTGTGGAAGTGATACCGAGTGCGGGCCACGTCAAAGGCATGCTCCTGATGGACCTTGATATTCAGTACGAGTTGGAGGGGGCTGTGGATAACATGTACAACTTTAAGTATGCACTGGCTGAGAAACAGTTTAAGTCGCTTCGCCGCCGTTACCCCGATCACCCTTTGCCTTACTTCCTCATGGGCCTCAGCCAGTGGTGGAAGATCGTACCGACTAATATCCAGACACGGCAGTACGACGACCTTTTCTTTGCTTATATGGATTCCACCATTCAAAAAGCAGAGAAAATGTATGACAGAGACGAAAAGAACTTTGAAGCAGCTTTTTTCCTGGCGGCTGCCAATGGCTTTACGGCTCGCCTGCACTCGGAACGCAGCAACTGGCGCAAGGCTACCGTAGCCAGCAAACGTTCCCTGGAGTTTCTGGAAAAAGCCAAAGCCGGCAACGGCCTGAGCCCGGAATTTCTTTTTGGGGAAGCTTTATTTAACTACTACTCTGTCTGGATACACGAGAATTATAAAATGCTTCGCCCCGTGCTGGCCTTCTTCCCCAACGGCGACAAGCGCTTAGGGATCAAACAACTCCGCTATGTAGCCAATACAGGCTTCTATACAGGCACAGAAGCCAAGTTTTTCCTCATGAAAATATATGCCAATGAGGAAGGCAACATGGAAGCGGCCCTGGAACTGGCGCATGATCTGGCAACAAAATATCCCAACAATGCCTACTTCCAGCGTTTTTATGCGCGTGCTTTGTTCGTTCAGGGGCATTTTACCTTGGCTGAACGTGTTTCGTTAGACATACTAAACAAACTGGATCAGCAAATGCCGGGCTACGAGGCTGTGAGCGGTCGCTATGCGTCCTATATTCTGGCTTACATCAATCAGAACAAGTACAGGGACCTGCAAAAGGCAAAGAGCTACTACCAGAACTCCATTATGTTTGCAGAGATGAGCAATGAGCGGGACTCAGGCTACTTTGTAAACTCCTACCTGAATCTGGCCCGCATTGCAAAACAGGAAAAAGACATCAAAATGGCGAAGCATTATTATGCCGTTGTATTGGAATCTTCAGAAAAGAAGGCTGCCGCCCACAAGGAAGCAAAAACCTTTTTGAAGGCTCATAAGAAGAACTAGGGAAACAGGCTTAGGAAGGATTTTTGTATGGGTTGGTCTACCCTGGAGTTTGACGCTACCAACCAAATGGCATAGGCAGGTATGGCTGCAGGATATACTGCCTTAGACGATCTATAAAGTAAAAAGGAAGGCCCCAACAGATCGGGGCCTTCCTTTTTTTTGACTGCAATTACGGTTGACGTTCTATACCCGCTCAGCAGGTATTTGGATCTTATCCTTAAAATATTCCAGCGTTCTCTTGAGTCCTTCGGCACGGTCTACCTTTGGCTCCCAGCCAAGTATCTCCTTTGCTTTAGAGATATCCGGCTGGCGTTGTTGCGGGTCATCGGTTGGCAAGGGCTGGTATTCTATTTTAAGCTCTGCACCGGTGAGCTTGCATATTTCCTCGGCAAATTCCTTAATAGTAATTTCCGACGGGTTACCGATATTCACCGGCATATGATAGTCACTCAGCAGCAGGCGGTATATCCCTTCTACCAGGTCATCAACATAGCAGAAAGAGCGCGTCTGGGAGCCATCGCCGAAGATACTCAGCGGTTCGCCCCGTAGTGCCTGGCTCAGGAAAGCTGGCAATACACGGCCATCGTCCAGTCGCATGCGCGGGCCGTAGGTGTTGAAGATACGCACAATACGCGTCTCCAGCCCGTGGTGCATGTGGTAGGCCATGGTCATGGCCTCCTGGAAGCGCTTGGCTTCATCGTAGCAGCCGCGCGGTCCTACCGGATTCACGTTGCCCCAGTAGTCTTCCTGCTGCGGGTGCACCTGCGGATCGCCGTATACCTCAGAAGTAGATGCAATCAGCATACGCGCTCCCTTGGCCATGGCAAGTCCTAAGAGGTTATGTGTTCCAAGCGAGCCCACCTTCAGGGTCTGAATCGGGATCTTCAGGTAATCTATCGGGCTGGCCGGGGAGGCAAAATGCAGGATATAGTCCAGTTCACCCGGCACGTGCACAAATTTGGACACGTCGTGGTGGTAGAACTCAAACTGCTCCAGTTTGAAGAGGTGCTCGATGTTCTCCAGGTTACCTGTGATGAGATTGTCCATCGCAATCACATGGTAGCCTTCGGCAATTAATCTATCGCAAAGGTGAGAACCGAGAAACCCGGCTCCGCCTGTTACTAATACTCGTTTTCTGGCCATTATTATACGGTTGCTTTTAACTGCTTTTCGCCTTGCTTAATACCGATCCCGAAGTAGGTGAAGCCTTTCTGCTCCATTTCCACCGGATCGTAGATGTTACGTCCGTCAAATACCACTTTCTCCTTCAGTAGCTTGCTCACTACGGCGAAGTTAGGGGACCGGAAATCCGGCCACTCGGTTACCAGCAGCAGCGCATCGGCATCGATAAGGGTTTCGTACTCGTCTTTGCCATACTCAATGCTGTCTCCCAGGATGTGCCGGGCCTCTTTCATGGCTACCGGATCGTAGGCACGCACTTTGGCGCCCTGCTCCAACAGCTTCTCAATGATCACCAGCGAAGGTGCCTCGCGCATGTCGTCTGTCTTCGGCTTGAAGGAAAGCCCCCACATGGCAAAGGTTTTGCCAGCCATCTCTCCGTTGAAGTAATTGCTGATCTTGTTGAAAAGCACTGACTTCTGCTTTTCGTTCACATTTTCCACGGACTTTAGCACGTCCATTTCGTAGCCATTTTCAGCTGCCGTTTTGATGAGCGCTTTTACGTCTTTTGGGAAGCAGGAGCCTCCGTAGCCAATGCCCGGGTAGATGAACTTGTTACCGATACGTGCGTCTGAACCAATGCCCCGGCGTACCATATTCACATCCGCTCCCATGATCTCGCAAAGGTTGGCGATGTCGTTCATGAAGCTGATTTTGGTAGCCAGCATGGCGTTGGCCGCATACTTGGTCATTTCAGCCGAAGGAATGTCCATGAAAATGAGCGGGTGTCCGTTCATCAGGAATGGCTTATACAGTTTGCTCATCATTTCCTGGGCACGCTCTGAATCTATACCTACTACGATGCGGTCGGGCTTGAGGAAGTCGTCGATGGCAGCCCCCTCTTTGAGGAACTCTGGATTGGATGCGACATCAAAGGCGATGTCGGCGCCGCGTGCCTCCAGTTCTTCCCGGATGGCGCGGCGCACTTTGGCTGCCGTCCCTACAGGCACGGTGCTTTTGGTCACCACTACCATGTAATCGGTCATGTGCTGCCCGATGGCTCTGGCCACAGCCAGCACGTACTTCAGGTCAGCCGAGCCGTCCTCGCCTGGAGGTGTACCTACGGCGATGAAAGCCACATCGCTCCCCTGTATGCTTGCGCTCAGGTCCGTGCTGAAGGATAGACGCTCCTTCTGTGCGTTGCGGGCCACCATCTCCTCCAGTCCCGGTTCGTAGATGGGCAGCACACCACGCTTGAGGTTCTCTATTTTCGTTTGGTCGATGTCAATGCACGTCACGTCAATGCCTACTTCGGCAAAGCAGGTGCCTGTCACCAGGCCCACATATCCCGTACCAACTACAGCTATTCTCATAGGTAAATATTATAATATGGATAGTACAAACTTACTGTTTTTATACAATTACTTTAAATAAAACATCATTATCCCTGCTTACATTCTGTATATCAGCTAATCCGGGCAGAACATATACTTCTTTCACCCTTGCTGAATTCGATCAGGCTCCATGCCTGAGCCGGTATGGTTCGGCCACTGGCACCCATTATACACTTCAGGAGGCACCGGATCTGATCCGGATTGGTTAGCTGCTGCGTTGCAATAAAATTGGCAGACAAATACGCTTCTGGCATTGGCCGGGTTTCTTCCTGCAACAAATTAAGCAATGGTATTTCAAATCTTTTTTGTATGTTATAGAACGCTTCGGGTAACCTGCTTTTGAACGTTTCCTACAGGATTTTCTTTCGCATGGAGGCATCGATTTTAAAGCTTACCGGCAACGAAAAGGCAAATTCAACAACCTGGCGATCCTGAAACAGGCTTTTCCCCTCTAATCCATGGGTCATCAGATCAATTTCAAGTAGCATATTGTTTGCTACAGTGGCCCGGTTGGCCTTCCGCTAGTAACGGTCTTTGGCAGACATACCAGCACCTTCAGCAAATCGCTGCAGTTGTCTTACTTTATTAGCGGCAAAAGAGTTGCGGGAAGCCGGCAATAAATTCCAGCGGAAAGGCCAACCTTTTACAGCTTTCATGCCTCCCCTCCGCTTAATAACTGATACTCAGCCGAGTGCTTGTTATACCCGGTAAACATTTCATCCGCACCATCACCTGACAAAACACATTTCAACTGATCTTTGGTACGCCTGCTGAGGATTTACAGGGCCAGTGCAAAAAATCCGCCAAGGGCCCGCTCCCAATGTCCAGCAAACCCTACAGGCGAAGCATATCCTGTGTTGTCCGCTGATACACGGTATGGTTTATCTTAGTGCCTTGGTAGCAATTTTTACGGCTTTCAACATAGAGAGACAGGCGCCGGCACTTAGGTAAGCTACAGAGGGAGGTATAGTCTACTTCACGTGGAACCCTCAGTCACAGCAAAGCGGCCTTCTCCGAACCAGGCAAAAATTTATCCGCGTCCCTGAAGTATAGCAAAGGCTTTTGGTCGTGCTTGTCAGGTATAGTCATCGCAAAGCCCTCGCAGCTTTTTCAGGCACTCTGGCCTCTCCCGCCTATGCAGTTGCAGCACGGCTTCCGTGTCTGAATCTGCTCGGAGGAAGGTATAGCCCGCTGCCTCCAACCTGGCACGCCGTTCTTTGTAATTGAAAACGCTCCTTTTTGGTATCCTGGAGTAGCGCCTGGTTGTATGCTGTATGGGTAGACGGGCCGATTAAGAGGGCGTGATGACAGAACGGCGCCGGTGTGCCAGGCTTACTTTCTCCAGCAGGTATAGCCGTTCTCCATCAAGCCCAGCTTTGCTCCAGCCCGTGCAGGGCCGCCTCCCTGCCTGATGCCGTGAAGGCATCTACACCTGACACTCCAGACATAAATCTCGGCATGTAAAGCTTTCTAAATGTGTGTTTAAATTTAATTCTACTGTAGGCTTCCAAAAAGCGACTCCAGCCAGCTTTTTTAATTTTGTCAACAACCTGCGCATCTATCTCAAGTATAGATTAGGGTAAATACCCTATTGAATCTATGAAACCAGACTGGCTGGACACCACAGAATATCCTTTCAAATCCAGGTTCCTGGAGTTAGAAGCAGGCAAAATGCATTACATCGATGAAGGGGAAGGCCATCCGATCGTGATGATTCACGGCACGCCTTCCTGGTCCTTCGTGTACCGCAACCTGATCAAGATCCTGAGCAAAAAATACCGTTGTGTGGCCCTGGACCTGATCGGCTTCGGGTTGTCGGATAAGCCAAAGGACTGGAGCTACAAGCCCAGAGCACATGCCCTCAACTTTGAATCGCTGATGGAGCACCTCCAGCTCAAAGATATCACGCTGCTCGTTCACGATTTCGGCGCCCCAATTGGCTTGGCATATGCGATCAAACATCCCGAAAGAATCAAAAACATTGTCATGCTCAACACCTGGACGTGGTCTTTGTCGAGTCACCAGACTTTTTCCAAGGCAAGCAAATACCTGATCGGTCCCCTGGGCAAGTTTCTGCATTCCAAACTGAACGTTACTACCAATACGTTGGTACACGAGCTTTTTGGCCATGAGAGCAAGCTCCCCGAAAAGATTCAGGAGCAGTATACGAAGGCATTAGGCGATCCGGATGAGCCTGTCAGTTCGCTGGCCTGTGCCCGTGAGCTGGTGGGTGTGAGCAAATGGTACGACGAACTCTGGAAAGAACGGAAAAAGATACGGGACATCCCTACCCTTATCCTGTGGGGAGAGCGTGATAAATTAGTAAAAATAGAGGCACTCCAGCGCTGGAAAAAGTTTTTCCACGAATGTTATGTGCTTCACTTCGAAGACAGCGGCCACTTTCTGATGGAAGAACGCGCCGACGATGTGGCCGGCTATGTCAGTAATTTTATAAAGGAGGAGGAAAAGAAAAAAGAGAAGGCCGAACACCAACATTAACCCACAAACCGAACGAATACTATGGAACCAGATAAATCACTAGACGAAGCCTTATTCCGCAGCCACTCAGCTACCGAAAAGGCAAACCAGGCACAACACCAACTCTATAACCTGCGGGCTCCCAATGAAAAGCAAGGCACAGCACCCCCTGCCTCACCACAGGCCGAACTGCATGAGTCGCCTAAAAACCTGATCCAATCGTGGCAGACGCTACGCAAACTGGATGCTGACCTGGCCAGCAAAAAAGCCGCAGATGCCATGAAAAAGAACAATAGCAACTCTCTAAACAAGTAAGCCCCTGTGGCTGTGTATTGAGAATCATCTTAAATAAAATAAAGAAAGGCAGTCTGACGTCAGA
>NZ_JSYF01000414.1:5526-7334 GCF_054824225.1 Pontibacter sp. HJ8 | reverse complement strand
TAGGTATAGGTATAGGTATAGGTATAGCCGTCAGCTGTCCGTCACGCAATAAATAAATTCTTGTGTCTTACGTCTGAAATCCTGTGTCCGTATACCTTGCTTAATTAAGCAGTAGCATCGAGAGTATACCCGCCAGCATGATCACTTTGCATACATTGCTCAGGTAAGTGAAGTCGCGTTTGCGATCAGCCCGTACCAGTTTTATGACCAGCCATATGCTGGGCACCAGCACCAGCAGCAGCATGTATACATCAAATAAAGGAGATGTGACAGGATGCAGGATCACCACCAGCAGGAACGCCTGGAAGCAAGCAATGATGGGGTAGAGCACATACTTGGTGCGCCGCAGTCCCGCAACAATAGGCAGTGTGCGGCAGGCAAAGGATTCGTCGCCTTTCACATCCTCCACATCTTTGATGATCTCGCGAATGAGCGAAATCAGAAAAGCAAACACGGCATAGCTGATCGTGATCTTGTTTAAGGTGCTGGCATACACGGCTACCATCAGCAGCATGGACGCTGACAACAGGGCAATGGTCAGGTTGCCGACCAGCATCATCTTTTTGAAACGCGCCGAGTAGCCCCATAGCAGTAACACAGCCCCTACGTTGATGAGCCCGACCGGCAGCGACAGCCATACCCCGATCGCGATCCCTATAAAGGAAAGCACCATGTGCGTAAACATGGCAGGCCGCCTGCGGATAGACTTGCCCACGACTACGCGTTCGGGCTTGTTGATGGCGTCTATCTTGATGTCGTAATAGTCGTTGATGATATACCCTGCCGCCGCCACGCACACAGTCGATAGGGTAAGGGCCAGAAAGCCGGTTTCCAGTACGCGCATCCAGTCCAGCCCTTTGGTGAGCAGGCTGGCCTGTACCAGTGCCTGGGTCAGCACGACCAGCAGCAGGTTAGGGAAGCGTATCAGGTTTAAAAACTCTTTCAAGGCAGAGGATCAGGTATAGCGTCTGTAAAGTTAAAGCCAGCCAGGCCGGTAGCAAATTAATGTGCATAAAAAAACCCCTTGTGGGAAGGGGTTTTTCATTAACGGTGGAGTAGAAGTGTCAGATTCTCTGAACGTTCACCGCATTGATTCCTTTTTTGCCTTCCTGCGTGTCAAAAACAACACGGTCGTGCTGTTGTATCTGAACGCCGTTCAGGCCAGTTACATGCACAAAGAAATCTTCATTTGTGTCGTCTTCTGTGATAAAACCGAAGCCTTTTGATTCAATAAAAAACTTTACTTTTCCTGTCTTCATAAAAATGAAAATAAATTATTGTAAATAAACTGACTGTAAGATTAAAAAAAAATTATATATAAGCAAATAATTATATGAAAGAAAGTTGCTATTTCTTTAGAGAATAGTCTAACATGGATTACCATGTATCCTGCGCCTTCATAATTTTTTCAATCAGTTCACGTACAGCACCTTTGCCGCCATCTTTGGTAGCCACAAACGTGCAGATTTCTTTGATGTCGTCAGCCGCATCGGCCGGGCAGGCTCTGAAGCCGCAACGCTGCATCACCTCCAGATCCGGCATGTCGTCTCCCATATAGGCTACAGTAGCCGGATGCACGCCCTGCATGTAGATATAATCTTCAAACACTTCCACCTTGTCTTCGGCTCCCAGAAAAATATCTTCTATTTCCAGTTCTTCCAGCCGTACCCGCACACCCGGTTCGTCTTTACCTGATATGATCGCGACGCGGTAGCCCTGCCGGATGGCATGCTTGATGGCAAAACCGTCTTTGATGTTAAAGGCCCTTACTTTTTCGCCGTCAGCAAAAACATAGAGGAAGCCATCGG
>NZ_JSYF01000414.1:0-5516 GCF_054824225.1 Pontibacter sp. HJ8 | reverse complement strand
GCTTCCCCTGTGTTTAAGTTTGTTGCTCTAGTCAGACTTTCTGTTAATAAGGTAGTTAAAGGACGTTTTGCAAAGGCAGGGTGCTCTTTGTGATACGTCACTGCAACAGTTAGGTACTCGTTGGAAATGAAGGGTTTCGCTATACCTGAGTTGTTCATTTTCAGGTTTATCATGCTGTTTGACGAAGGCAAAACATGCAGATAAAAGCAAAACAGAGTACATGTTACACTAATTAGAAATGCTAGAACTGAATCTCTCATTAGGAGTTAAGAATAGGCTGGGAAGAAACTTCAGCAAATTAAAGCTAAAATAAAATGAGGAGCGGAGAACAAATCCTTCCTTTCCTAAGGAAAACGTAAGCCAGCACAGCAGCAAGAAAAGGTATAGGAAAGATTATCTTTTGAATTGGCTGGTGTAGGTGTCTATCCACTGCTGCGGCGTCATCTTTGATGCCAGCACCCCGATCAGCTGCAGCGGAACATGCTCGGGCTTCTTGAAACGTATACAGCTTTTGCCCATGTCCAGCTTGGTTTTGCTGTGCCGGGTATACGCATTTCTGAACCAGTTTAACAGGTTTTCGTCCGCATAGATGCCCATATGGTACACAGCCAGGTGGTTCTTCTGTGAGGCGATGCCCAGGAAAGGCAGGGGCAGTTTGGGGTCGCAGTGGTAGCCGGCCGGGTATAGCGTATGGGGCACCACATAGCCGATCATGCCGTAGCTCATCACTTCCTCAAAACCTGCGGGCAGATTCCGGAGAATGACGTTTCTGAGCTCTGTCATGATGGATTTCCTGTCATCGGGGAGTTGGGCCAGGTATAGCTCGGGGGCTGCTGCGGTTGATTGCATATTAATGGTCATAACTGATTACGCGGGTAACTTTCCATTTCCCGTCCTTTTGCTGCCAAAGCATGATGTTTTTAAAAGTGCCGCAATCGTCCTGGCCGTTTTCCTGGTGGCAAAACCGGTGCAGGCATATCTCCACAGCGCCAAAACCGACGATTGGGTACACTTCCAGGCTACCTTTCACCAAGTCTCTGCGTAAGCCGGTATCCCGGTTTCGTTCGAACAAAGTCCGGAAGTTCTCCATGGTTTGCGCATAATCTGTGACTCCGCCCTTATCGTGGTAGAACTCCAGGTCTTCCGAAAATACTTCTTTCAGCTTATCCGGATCCTGCTTGTTGAAGGCGTCGAACATCACGCTGTCCATTCGGGCGATGGTGTCATAGAGCTCCTGAGACGCCGGGGTATAGGAGGCCGTCTGTTCGGGCACACGCTGCTTCGGTGTGGAGCAGGCGGCTGCCAGGTATAGCAGGAGTGCCAGCAGGCTAAAAGGTATAGTTTTTTTCATGAGCTGAAGGTATAGGAGCGCTACCATTTATTCTTCCATACCTAATGCAATCATTTTGGTCATGGTATTGAAATTCCGCATGGTGGCAGCAACGCCTAGCTTCCTTTCCAGAAAGTTATTGCTGAGCTTTTCTTTGCCGTAGGTGCCCGGGATGTACATATAAGCTGCCGCAGGTGTGATGATGAGTTTCTCCGGCCCAAAGTCCTGTGCCAGCAATGCCTTTACCTTTTCCTCAGGCGGAGATTCCTGAAAGGACACAAAAAACACGCGCGCTAAATCATGGCCTTCTTTCTGAAACGGGTTCTGGTCGAGCACCTGTTGCAGCTCGTCGCTCGTTCTGACCACAACGGCCAGTTCCGGCCCGATGTGGTCTTTTATCAACTGGTGGACCCTCGCCTCCAGCTCCCTGGCAGATAAATCACTCCGGAGAACGACGTTCCCGCTCTGAATCCAGGTCCGAACACCCGGGAAACCGTTGTCACTCAAAACCTGCCGGAGCTGTGCCATCGGCACTTTGTTTTTTCCGGTTGGCATTACACCTCGCAGCAGAATAATGTAGGTCTTCATGGTGGATGGATGAGATGTTTGAAACGGTTAGCGTATATGTGCTCCGCTCAGCTCAGCACAAAGTTAATAAATGCACTGACCTTCGATTTACCACTTCACGCGCTATTGCCACATACACGCTATTAGCCACTGGTATTTTTTAATTTAAAATTGGTCCAGCCAAAAGCAGTATCACATGAGCAAATATGTGAGCAATAAAACCGCTTTCTAATCCTTTCTTCCAATATAACCAACCGAAAATGATTCCGCCAACTGAATTTCCAATTAGGATATAGGTCAATAATCCTGGTGTCGGATTTCCAACTGCTTGATAAGCAATGGGGAAATGGCCAAGTGCAAAAATTATGGCAGCTACAATAATGCCTAGTGAATAAACAATTGGTTTTGTTCCGCTAAATATCTTTGAACACAGCCAGACAACAAATGTCATTAAGCCAAATCTCATCAGGATTTCCTCTGTTATTCCTCCATATAAAAACCTTGCTGCTATTGTTGGCTGTAATGATTCTCCTAATTCTTTAAATTCTGTTGGCAGCATGGGATTGAACAAAAGTCCTGCAAAACTTACTAATATTCCTGCCAGAACTCCTCCTGAAATTCCATATTTTAGAATTTCTGGAAGATTTAAAGCCCCGTTCTCGATTCCAACTATTTTTTCGATAAGCGGAACTCTTAAATCTACTTTTTGGTAAAAAATTGTACCGACAATTACCGCACCCAGCAACATAATTGTCGGGTTAATCAACGTGAATAATTTAATTTGCTCGTCAGTAAACTTACCTTTTAAAATCGCCTCTGCCTCTGCAGGAAGTGGAATATTCATAGTGAGTATCGAAGCAATTCCTATTAATCCGAGGATTGTTAAGATTACTCCCAAAATTATTTTTTTCTTGCGCATGCTTCCTTTTGCTTGTGGCCAACTAGAGTATATAAGGAGTTTTTCCTGCTATACCCCAACTGTAGCGCATAAACGGAATCGACCTTTCTTAAATATAAGAAAATCTATATTGATTTCAGTAACAGGAGCAACAAAAAACTAAACCACCTTCCGCTTCGCCTTCAGCGACCAGGTAAACCGGAACTCTGCTACCTTGTCCCCGCTCTCATCCATACCTGTGCTGGTGGCCACCACGGTCACCCCCTCACCGGTTGCTTTTGTCTGGTCAGCGGCAGCCTTTATGCGCTGGCCATCTTCGCACACAAACGAGATCCTGCCAATTGCCTTCTTTGTGAAGTCGGCTTCCATGTGCACCACAAGCATCGATACAGCCGGATCGGCCTGGTAGGTTTGCGCCATACACAACAGGCCCGTAGAGAGCTCCGCGGCCATGCTCAGGCTGGCAAAATAAATGGAGTTAAAAGGATTTTTGTTCAGGTACTTGTAAGAGATGGTCACGATAGCGCGCTCTTCGGAGATGGCACTTACCCGCAGGCCTGCCATGTACGCCATGGGCAGCTTGGCCGCCATAAAGAGCCGAAGTTTAGTGGGGGAGGAGGCTAGTTGACGAAACTGCCGGGCAGCGGATATTTTTTCTGGAGGCATGGCGTTGAGGTATGAACCGGTTAATGTGTATGCATTTACGGAGTAAGACAGACAGCAGGTTGTACCGGCACTCCCCAGGCGTCCTCAAAAGGACGCTTTTAGCTGACCCTGGAACAACTGTTGCAAATGCCCTGCGCAGAAAAATGCAGTTCCTTTACCTGGTAGCCGGCCGGCATGCGCAGCGTAGGTATATGCACCTCGTTGATACAAAAAGTCTGGCCGCAGGCAGTGCAGCTAAAATGAATGTGGTTATCGTGGTGCTGGTGCTGGTTGCAGGCTTCTTTGCACAGGGCATATTTCACAGCACCGCTGCCATCATTTATACTATGTAGCAGGCCCTTTTCCTCAAACGAATGCAGCGTGCGGTAGAGTGTTACACGGTCATAGAGGTCGCCGAACTGTTGCTCGATGGTGGCGTGTGTCAGCGCGTGCTTGTTTGCCAAAAACAGGCTCAGGACATCGGTGCGGCATTTGGTCTTGCGCAGGCCGTAGGCATGAATGATCTGGTGAAGTTTGTTCATATGAAAGTGGTGTGGGAGTGACGGTTATCAAACTTACAAATATACTCGACATGGCCATACAATTGCTTGCCTGGAGGCCAGAAAAAAGTTTACAGAATGTGAAAACCCGCCTGCCCGCATACGGAAAGGAAGGGGAGTGCCGGCACTGGCCGGGCCGCTGAAAAAAATTAAGTTTCTTATAAAGAAGCCGCTACGGGCGGATACCCACTTATAATGAAAATTCATAAAACATTTTTGGCCGATCTGCGGTAACTCCAATTGTTCATATTCAAAATTAACTATAATTACATGAAAGCATATTTACGTTTATTATGTGTTGTACTGGTGGCTGTCATGAGCCATCATGTTGCCCTGGCCCAGTTAATAAAGGAGCCTACCATTAACAGTACACTCGATATCATCGAGATCATCAAGGTGAATGCGGTCCAGGAGTATGATCTCTTCATCGATGCCGGTGACAGATCCGGTGAACTGGTAAAGGTCAGAATGAGGCTGCTTCAGCCTGCCCAGCGCGATCTTTTTGAGGTGCACTATAACACCAATGTAGAGACTCCAACCTTTGTTAAAGCGGAGTTTGGGGAAGATGGTATTGCCATCCTGGGAGCTGCAAACGCAAACATCGCCCTGAAAGACATGCAGGTGTATATGCGCACCAAGATAGCGCAGCCGGGTACCTACAAGTATGTGTTCGACCTGCTCCGCGGCGATAACAACGTGATTGCCACGGTAACCGAAGAGGTGACGGTAGCAGAAACAGTCCCTGCCCGCATAGGGAGCACGCTCAACCAAAACCCGAATCTCATCAAAGGGGCGGACACGGATTTTACCATCAACCTGTCACGTGGCGAAGTAGCTGCCGATACGCCGGTGCGTATCCGGATAACTCTGAACAACAAAGCGCAGGCCGGTAAGCTAGCCATGCAGTTTCAGGAAGGCCAGGTATACAAGCCACTGGCGTTCAACCAGGAAGGTATAGCCCTGTATGGCCCGGAAGCCGGGTTCGCCCTGACCAATGCCCGTCTTAATTTCAAGGCAAACTTTACGGATGCCGTCAACTATGGGTATAAGCTGGAACTGCTCAAAGTTGGCGATAACGCCGTACTGGCTACCCGAAACGAAACAGCTGCCGTCATGAACGTGGCCGGCCTCGGCGAAACGATCGGGAATGAGTTTGTGAAGGTATACCCGACTCTGGCAACGGAAGGCTTTGTGATACTGGAAATGGGCAGTGTGCACAATGCGCAGGTGCAGGTGCTGGATGCCTTGGGCAGAACAGTCCTGACGGCGGATAACCTAAGCGGTTCTAACCGCCTCAGCACCTCAGGTTTTGCAAAAGGGCTGTACTTTATCAAAGTGATCAAAGACACAGAAGTAGCCGGCGGACGCTTCATCGTACGCTAGCAGCGCTATACCTGATACCACACCAACAGGCTGATCTGGCACTTGCCGGGTCAGCCTGTCTGTGCTTAGCGGTGATCCCCTAGCCGGCAGCAGCAAGGCCTGCAAGGTATAGGTATAGGTATAGGTATAGGTA
>NZ_JSYF01000413.1:0-2524 GCF_054824225.1 Pontibacter sp. HJ8 | reverse complement strand
GGTGGCGCTCCGGGTCAGGGTACCAATATCCAGATCAGAGGCATAAACTCCATCGACGTGAACAGGAATAACCAGCCGCTCTTCGTAATTGACGGAGTACTGATGGATAACTCAACCTCCAACTTCGGACAGGGTACTGAACTGAGAGGGATGAGTAACCGTCTGGCTGATATCAACCCGGATGACATCGAAAGCATAAACGTGCTGAAAGGCGGTGCTGCAACGGCACTGTATGGCCTTCGGGGCTCAAACGGTGTGGTGGTAATCACGACCAAAAGAGGAGAGCAAGGTGCTTTACGCGTTAGCTTCACCAGCACGGCAGGTATAGAAGAAGTAAACAAGTTCCCGGAAATACAGGATACCTATACACAAGGATATACCGGTCTTTACGACCCGGCCAGTTTCTGGCCTTCCTGGGGACCGACAGCGGCAGAAGCTCGCAAGATTGACCCGACTCACCCTGAAAAGATCCGGAACCATTTTAAGGATGCGTATGAAACCGGAAACCAGTTCCGTAACTCGCTCACCTTCTCAGGTGGTACGGAGGCGGTCACGTTCCTGTCCTCAATCTCGCACCTGAAGCATGAAGGGGTACTACCTTTTACGGATTACAGTAATTTCTCAGCCCGCCTGAACACAGAAGTAAAGATCAGCGACAAAATAAAGACAGGCGCTAACTTCAACTACATCAACTCAGGAGGCCAGCGTTTCAATGCTGACCGCTACAACGAAAACCTGAGCTACTGGTCACCACGCTGGGACTTAAGAGACTTCCGCAAACCGGATGGCACCCAGCAAACGTACGGCAACAGTAACCCGATGTATGGCGCTGCCACCAACTTGATGAACGATGACGTGAACAGGTTCATCGGTGGTCTGAGCTTCGGGTATGCCCCACTCAAATGGCTGGATTTCAGCTACCGCGTCGGACTGGACACCTATACGGATGACCGCACCGGAACAGCTCCCGGCCCCCGTGGTTTTGCAGACGAGTGGGTGTACGAAGACAATGAATTAGGATTTGTAAATGAGTATAGCACAAAGTTCAGATCCCTCAGCTCTACCTTCCTGGCATCAGTCAATACCAAATTCGGAGAAAACTTCAATGCTACTTTCCGGGCAGGTCACGAACTCTATGACAGGACTATCAAGAGTTTTGGTGTGGAAGGCAGCGAGCTGACAGTGTTTGATTATTTTGATCTGCGCAATGCGCGTCTTCTTACGGCTGTACAAAACCAAACCGAATACCGCTTGATGGGTTTATTCGGGGAAGCTTCCATCGACTACAAGGACTTCCTGTTTCTGACCCTGACCGGACGTAATGACATTACCTCCACACTCAGAAAGCCGAACAACTCTTTCTTCTACCCATCGGCCAGCTTAAGCTATGTGTTCTCCGAGCACATGGAGTTGCCATCCTTTATCAGCCAGAGCAAGCTGCGTTTGTCTTATGCGCAGATAGGTAAAGATGCCCCGGAATATTCTACTTCTTCAGGGTTCAGTTCCTACACGGCAATGCCTACCGGCTATACCGGCTTCACCCGCTCTGCCCTTCTTGGCAACCAAGGCCTGCGCCCGGAGTTTACCGACACGTATGAGGCAGGCCTCGAAATGTCCTTCCTGGACAATCGCCTGGGCTTTGACCTGACCTACTACTACTCCCTGAGCAAGGACCAGATCATCAACATCAACGTGGCTTCCTCCACGGGTTACGTGAGAGCAGCCGTAAACTCCGGCAGCATGCGCAACAAAGGAGTAGAAGTCGTACTGAACGCCACTCCGGTAAGAGCAGGAGACTTCAACTGGGATTCGAAACTGATCTTCTCGGCTAACCGCAACAAGATCATAAGCATCCGCGAGGGACTGGACGAGATCCCTTACGCCTCGCAGTTCGGTTATTCAAGCTCTACTGTCACCATGAAGCTCATCGAAGGACAGCCTTATGGCAATATCTACGGTACCCACTACAAGCGCTACTATGGCCCGGGCGAAGAAGAAGATCCGCTGTTCCTGGATGAGTCCAGACCGATCGTAATTGGTGAAAATGGTTTCCCGGTGCGTGCAGCAACCACAAGCCAGAAGATACTGGGCAACTCCCAGCCTGACTGGATAGCTGGTTTCACCAACACCTTCAGCTACAAAAACCTGAGCCTTACCGGCCTGATCGATGCCCGTGTTGGCCTTGAGAAGTACAACCAGATGGACAACTTCTTCTCTGCCTTTGGTATTGCAGAGTATACCGAAAACAGAAACGACTTCATGGTATTTGAAGGAGTACTGGCAGACGGAACACCTAATACCAAGCAGGTATGGCTTGGCCAGGGTGTCGGACCTGATGGGATCAATTATGGTGATGGCTTCTACCGCAGAGTACACAGAGGAGTATCCGAAAACTTTGTGCAGGATGCATCCTGGTTCCGCTTACGCTCCCTGACGCTCAGCTACCAGTTGCCTGGCAAGTGGTTCGAAAATAATTTTATCCGAAACAGCTCTGTTTCACTGACCGGCAACAACCTGTGGCTCT
>NZ_JSYF01000412.1:0-2652 GCF_054824225.1 Pontibacter sp. HJ8 | reverse complement strand
TACAGCTTAACCCATTGGCAAAAGAGGAATCTGTTTGAAGAAAAGTAATTTAAGCAAATCGAATATATAATATAACTTTATTTGATTGTTTGCTAGATAGGATGCTGTATAGAGTGTAAAAACACTTTCGATCAGTATATTACGACCTTGATCCTCTAAATCAGGAATTATATTAGAAAAGCGTTATATAGTAAAAGGTAACGAAAAAGGGCTATACCTTATCCTGGGAAACCCGCAACAAATAATAGCTGCAAGTCTGGAGAGCGAGAACCGTAAGCGAAAGGAAAGCCCCTGGAAAGACGACCAGCCACCAGGCGGAGGTATAGGAGCGTATCCCGGCAATCATTCTGCCCCAGCTCACCAGCTCTGTCGATACCCCAATGTTGAGGAAAGACAGCGTTGACTCCAGCATCATCAGGCCGGCCAATCCAAAGACAAAAGATACCATCACAGGCGGCAGCAGATTCGGGAAAACGTGTCTGTAAATAAGCTGAGGCTGAGACACGCCTATGCTGGTAGCAGCCTCAAAAAAAGGCATTTCCCGGATGCGCAATGTTTCAGCTCTGGCCAGGCGGGCTATACCAGTCCAGTAGGTAAGGATGAGCAGCAATGAGAGCAGCAGGAGCGAGGGGGACGCAAAGGAAGCCAGCACCAGGATCAGGATCAACTTCGGGATGCTTGTCAGCGTCTCGATGAGGCGCAGCACCAGTTGGTCCAGCGGGATGGCCACTTTTTGTCTCAGGTAAGGCCATTGCTTCAGAAATGGTGTCATTCCAATCAGGAGAAAGGCAGGCACCAGCAGCGCGAAAGAAAGAGCAGGTATAAACGCTGTGGTCTCAAACTTAAGCCGGGCCAGCTGCAGCGGCATGAAAATGCCATAGTAACCTATAAAAAACAGAGAGATCAGCCCCATCAACAGTCTTGCCCGGCTCATAGCGGCTTTGTGGTCTCCATACAAACCAGCTGCAGCACCTAAAAGCAAGCCCAGAAATGTCGTCAGCAGCATCACCGGCAGACTGATGACGAGGGCCGTGCGGGCGCCATAAAGCGTGTTGACCAACACATCCCTTCCCAATGCATCCGTTCCCAGCCAGTGAAAAGGCCGGTCTGATTGATAAGTATCCCAGGCAAAAGGTTTCCGGAATACCTGTTCCAAGTCCAGTTCATTCGGCTGAAAAGGCAGCGGCAGCCAGGGCAGTATCACCACCAGTAGCGTGAGCAGGAACAGGTATACCAGTGCCAGGCGAAAAGCAGGTTTGACCTGCCAGGTTTCCCGAATCATATGCAGCAGCCTTCTCATGTGGTAGCGGGACGTATACGTGGGTCTGCCATTGCGTAGAGTAGATCTGCAACCAGATGAGCCAGCTGTTTGAAGATGGCCACCATTACAACAATGCCCACAATGACAGGATAATCCCTGGCCATAACTGAATCGATGAGGAGCCGACCTACACCAGGTATAGCAAAAATTGTTTCGATGACAACGGCTCCTGCCACCAAGGCCGGCAAAAAGTCAGAAAGCAAAGTAATGACAGGGAGCAATGCATTGCGCAGCATGTGCCTGCGGATAACGAGGTTTTCGGATAATCCCTTGGCCCGCGCCGTGCGAATATAATCCTGGTTTGCTGTCCCGGAGAGGGCGTGGTAGAACTGATTGGTCAGGTAAGGCAGGTTAGCCAGGACCAGGCAGAGCATAGGCAGCGCCATGAACTGCAGCCACTGGCTTCTGGCTTGTAGCCAGGTTAAGCTTGTTTCACTGAAATAGCCCATGCCATATACCGGGAACAGCGTCAGAAAAGCGGGGCTGGCCAGCAGGACCAGCAGCAGCATGGCCAGTACGAAGAGCGGTACGCTATCCAGCACAAACAGCGAAGGTAAAACAACTTTCCTCCACGCATACCCTGTGCGGCGAACCATCAGAACAGCCAGCTCCAGGGCAAGCAGTGTGGCCAGGCACAGACTGATGATCAGGAGCCACCAGGTATTGCCGACAGCTTCGAACAGTACTGTGGCCACCGGCCGTCCGTCACGGTAAGAAGTACCGAATTCTCCTATTGCCATACCTGTCAGCCAGTGCTGGTACTGATTGGCCGTGCCATGCCAACGCAGAGAGGGCAGCAGGTAGCTGTAGCGGTTTTGCCCGGACAGCAGGGCAGCTGTATGTTCCTGGAGCTGGCTGCGCTTCAGTAGCGGCTCCGGAAGTAATTGTACGAGGGCAGAAACAGCTTCCTCGATGTGAGCAGGCTTCGGATCCAGGTATAGGGCCTGCAGGTATGGCTCCAGTTTTCTTTTCTCAGCAAGCGTAGTTTCAGCTACGAGATACTTCAGGCACTTATGAAAAGAAGAGACAAGTTGCCAGTCACCATACTGCCAGCTAAGTTGTTTGAGGAACTTACGCTCACTCTCCGGGTAGACGAGGTGGAGCGTATCCGGTTCAGGCTGCGGGCTCAGGCTGAAGTAAAAGAGGGGCAGGTCCTGCCCGGTTTTTGCTAGAAATTCCCTGTAAGTCTGGGCGCGAACGGCAGCCTCGCTTTTGCTGTAATAGCCTGTTTCTGCGTTCTGTATGCTCTCACTGCCATATGCCCCTGGCATCAGCCTGCTGAGCAGAAAAATGAGCGAGGCAATAAACCAAAGAGCAGGAATTGCCAGTAA
>NZ_JSYF01000411.1:0-18352 GCF_054824225.1 Pontibacter sp. HJ8 | reverse complement strand
AGCTTATTCCAGAGTATAGGTATAGGTATAGGTATAGCTAGAGCCAGGTGCGCAACTGACGATTTTTTGTTCGAGCGTTCAGCGAGTTCAAAAGCGTCTTGATTCTTTTGCTTACTTTTCTCATCAAGGAGAAAAGTGAGGCCCCGCCGGCCAGGCGAAGCAATGCAACAACGTCAGGTTGAAGGAGCAAAAGCCACAGCTACGCAGCAGGTATAGGTATAGGAATTCAGGCAAGGTATACCAACACAAAAGGCCGGCATTCTGCGCTAGAATGCCGGCCTTTCAGGTATAAGCTACGGATTACTTCTGAGACTGAATACCCAGGATCTTGTAGATCTCGGTGAAGTCCGGTGTCAGGATAATTTCCGTACGACGGTTTTTAGCTTTTGAGGCAGCGGATCGACCTGTATCAACAGGCTGAAAAAACGCGCGTCCTGCTGGGGTAACCCGGTCAGGAGACAGGCCACGCTGCGTCATCAGGCGGGTGATCTCCGTCGCGCGTAGCACGCTCAGGTCCCAGTTATCGGCTATGTTTTTGGTGCCGGCCAGTACTTCCACGTCATCGGTGTGGCCTTCTACCATCACGCCCACGCTCTGGTTTTTCTTGAGTACATCAACCAGTTGGTCGAGCGCCTGCTTGCCGGTAGAGTTCACCTTCGTGCTGCCGGTCGCAAAAAGCAGTTTGTCAGACATCGACACATAAACTTTGCCGTCTTTGATATTTACGCTCAGGTCGCCCTGGTTAAAGCCGGAAAGTGCCGCGTTTACTTCATTGCGCAGGTCGTCGAGTATCTTCTTCTGCTCATTCATAGCGCGCTCAAGCTCCGTCAGCTTCTGCTCACGCTCTTTCAGCGTGTTGGTCAGCTCGTTTACTTTGTCGCGGCTTGCGGATTGCTCACGCTCCAGGGCTTCTTTGCTTGCTTTCAGTTCATCGTATTTTTTGGAAGAAACGCAGGAAGCGAGCAGCGTTGTGCACAGAAGCACGGAGAGGGAGGCTTTAACAAAATTGAATTTCATCTGGCTAAAAATTGGTTGCAAAATAGTGAAAATGGATCGAATTGCTTTTACTAAGACAAATATGGTACAGAACGAAATATGAAACAATCATTGTATAGTTTATATCATAAATATCGTCAAAGCTATATGTACCAAAGCAAATATTGTGCAGGAAATATAGTCGGAGAAGCTTTTCCGGTTTCGTTCACCCGCTCTGGCAGGTATAGCAGCCCGGCTATACCTGCCAGAGCAGTATAACCTGGATACTTCAGTTTGTTATACCTGGTGCAGCAGGCTGGGGGCCTGTTTCGGTTTTGTCCTGAAATACAGTAATTTTAAGTCTGAACTTCACTTATACCTACGCATACCTATCCCATGAAAAAACAACTCTACTTCAGCTGCATTTTTCTATTGCTAAGCCTTGTGAGCTTTGCACAGCAAAAGCAGGATTTCTCTAAAATTACCCTCGTGATCCACGGGGGAGCCGGAACCATTACGCGGGAAAATATGACGCCCGATAAGGAGAAAGCCTACAAAGAAGTGCTCAACCAGGCGCTGGAAACCGGTTACGCCATCCTCCAGAAAGGAGGCTCCAGCCTGGATGCGGTGGAGGCAACGGTGCGCGTTATGGAAGATTCGCCGCTCTTCAATGCGGGCAAAGGGGCCGTCTTCACCCACGAAGGCAAGAATGAAATGGATGCGGCCATCATGGACGGCAGGACGCGCAACGCCGGCGCCATCGCCAGCGTGACCATCATCCGCAACCCGATCACGGCAGCCCGTGCTGTAATGGAGAAATCAGAACACGTGATGATGATCGGATCAGGCGCTGAAAAATTTGCCACCGAGAAAGGTATAGAGATCGTCGATCCGTCTTATTTTCATACCGAGACGCGCTATCAGCAGCTTCAGAAGTTAAAGGATAAAGAGAAAACAGAACTGGACCACAGCGGCTCTGGCAGCAACGAAAAGATCTTTATAGAAGGCAACAAGTTTGGGACAGTAGGAGCCGTAGCGCTCGACGCCAACGGAAACCTGGCTGCTGCCACCTCAACCGGTGGTATGACCAACAAGCGCTACGGCCGGGTAGGGGATGTGCCCATCATTGGGGCCGGCACCTTTGCTGATAACGCCACCTGTGCCGTGTCAGCCACAGGCCACGGCGAATACTTTATCCGCTCGGTAGTAGCCCACGACATAGCCGCTCTGATGGAATACAAGCAATACTCCGTGAAGAAGGCAGCCGATGAGGTGGTGATGAAAAAGCTGGTAGAACGGGGAGGTGTAGGCGGCGTGATCGCCCTCGACCGGGAGGGAAATTTTGCCATGCCTTTTAACTCTGCCGGCATGTACCGGGGCTATATCAAAAATGGGAAAAAGGAAGTGGCGATCTACAAAAACTAACCTGTGCTACCCAAAAAGAGCGGCGGACCCCGAAGGATCCGCCGCTCTTTTTTTATTAATCGTAAATGATCGTCGCTGCTATTCTTCTTTAGACTTCACCCAGTCCAGCGCCTGGTCCCGGTTGATGAACCCGAAATACCGGACCTTGGCCGATGTGGAGGGCGAGGCCATAACGGTTAACCAGTCCAGCCACTTCTGGTCTCCCACAATGGCTGCCTTGCTGAAGTCCGATGCATGTCTGAAATCAAACTTCAGGTCTTCCCACAGTGCCCGCAACGACAGGTCTTCCGTATCCTGGAGCTCTGCATACACGCTTATCTTGCCATACTGTTTTATTTTCTCTTCCAGAATAGGGAGCATCACGTCGTAGTCGCTCTTGTCTACGTTTCCGGTAAGACGAAAGGCCACCAGTTCGTCCTTCGACTCTTCTAATAACTCTAGCATGGCAAAGTGTTTTGTTCTTGGTACGTAACGCCACTTTGCTGCGTTCAGGTATAGTGTATTGATTTAAGTGTATTTATACCCTGTATTGTACTATTTAATTTGTGCTGCCTAGTATGCGTTGTAACTCTCCCAGGAGAACTTCCCGGGTCGGGAGCAGCTTGCCGTCCGAAAAGCGGATGGTATAGGGTGTTCCGGAAGAGGACTCGGACGCCAGCTTGAGGATGAAGTTTTCGGCTGTCTTCACCTGCGCAGCGTGTTTCTGCCACTTCGACTGCAGGTGGCTGGCAGCCTGCTCAGGCTTATATTCGCTGTTGTTGCGGATAAAAGTTGCTCCCTCCAGCGTCCGGAGGTAGGTGATCAGCAGGTCCACCTTGGTCTCTTCGGATAGGGTGCCGGTAGTGGTGGTGGCAGGCAGGGTGTCTTGTGCCGCCGCCTCCTGGATCGTACCTTGCCACAGGGTAAAGGCAAGTGCGAAAAATAGAATTTTATTCATAGTTTTGTACTTCTTTTTTTGTGAAAAAATCTTCAGCCAGCGGCCTAATTAGTAGCCATCTGAACGCACTTATTTTGAAGCTCAAACGTTTAGGTCAAAGCTAAAGTTATACCTGTTATGCCGCTAAACCGGCACGAAACATACTGCATGAAAACACTGTTATCTCTTTTACTTATGATACTGCTGGTCTGTCAGCAGGCGCTTGCTCAACAGAACATCGAGACACGGCTGGGCTATAGCTACAACGATAAATTTGAATTTTCGGATGAGTGGCAATATCTGTCCACGGACATTTACCTGTTTAATGGCGGGAAATTTAACCGGGTGCTGAACGAGCTCGGGAAAGGCGCTTCCAAGAAAGACAAGAAACGCTATGCCTATGAGCTGGAGTATCTCTTCATTACGGCCCAGCTCAAAAACCTAAAACTGTTCGGCAATGATGAGATCGTTTATCCCCTCTACAACTTCTACATCAACAAGGATAAGGCCGATTACCATACCCAGGTGAGCGACCACCTGGAAGTGGTGCGCATCATTGATAAAATGCCCCTCACCTCGGCCCAGAACAGCATCGATGCCGCCATCAATGCCAAAGCCGTAACGAATGAAGACGGTGATCAGGTATTTAACCTGGTGGCAAACCAACTCATGAGCCTCTCGCGCCTGAGCAACCCGTCGCTGGCTGTCATGTCGCTGGTAGGCGAATTCGGTAACCTGCTCAGCTCCCGCACCAACAAGAAAGAGTATAAGTTCAGCTCCACGATCCGCCTCTACGAAGGGCAGGACTTTGACACGCGCCTGCACTCGGTCAAGGTGTATGTATTTGTGCCGGGTGAGATCCGTACTGTAGCCATCAAGCCGGTCCGGCTGGCCGACTACCTGACAAAGAACCCTAACAAACTGGACCGCAAGCAGCTCGAGGACGCGATCGGGTACAAGGACTATCCCTACATCGTGGTAGCCAACTACAAATCGCTCTACAAGGTGGATGTGCTGACGGGCGATGAGGTCACGCTGGACCTGATCGAGAAGCGGAAGCAGAAGATACAGGCAGCCTACGACTCCAAGCTGATGAACGATGAGACGTACCGGCAGGAAAAGCTATACGTTGAGTTCCTGCGCATTTTTGCCGAGATGAAGCAGAACCTGAACGCCTACCGCCTGAATTACCGCAACAACAGCCCCGAGATCAATGCCAAGAACCTGTTTGGTATTATCCAGGAGTATAAGCGCCTGAAAACGGCCTATGATGCCCGTGAACAGGAGTTTGAAAAGAACACGACCTATAAGAATATCTTTAAGACAGAGTATGAAGCCATCCTGGCAAATGCCGACCTATACCTGGATGCCGATCATAACCTGAAGAATGGCAAGGTGCTGGTGAGTACGCTGCGGGAGCTGGAAAACAACCCGAAGGCGTGGGATACCCCGGTCAAGCGGGAAGCAGCGCTGGCTAAACTGTCGGCCGTGGAACTCCCCCGGGCCGAATACCTGTCAGCGTCTGTAGAAGGGGAGGCCATCGTGCGCCTCACCAAAAAGCTGGAGGACATGCAGTACCGGGAAGTATTTGAGAAGGAAGTCAAGAAACTGGCCGATGTACAGGCATCCGACGAGACCCTGCCGGTGCGGAATGCCTTGCAGGACAAAGCCAATAGCAGCAACTGCCTGAGCTGCCGCGACAAGGTAAAGGATGCGGTAAATGAGTACAATAAGCGCTATGAAAGTTTCCGGTTGCGGGAGGAAGTTCACCAGACTGGCAAGCTCAAAAGCGCTGCGGAGCAACTGGTGCTGCAGCATCTGCGTTGGCAGCTGTGTTTCGACACCAACCTGCAGGCAACTGCCGTGGCCAGTACCGACAGCGCAATGGACCCATACTACACCAAACTCAGCGAAAGGAGCAGCTCGTTTGCGGCTGGTATCAAAGCGCTGGACCAACTGGCAAAACATGAGCCTGAGATAGCCAACCTGTCCAACGTGCAGGAATACAACAAGCGCCTGAAAGGCCTGATGCTGGAGGTGGAGCAGAACTATACAACGCTTTGCCAAACGGATAAGAAACTCTGCGACTGCCCGTAATCCTGTCAAGAACATTCCCGTTGCTTCACCCGTTGGAAGCAGCATATGGATGACTTTTTCAACCTGGCATTCGGAATAGGAGAACAGACGCTCACCTGGTGGCAAATGTCGATCCGGGCGGTGGTGGTCTTCATTGCCGCTTTAATGATCATGCGGATTGGCAGCAAGCGCATTTTTGGCAAGCATACGGCCTTCGATATTGTGCTGGGCATCATGTATGGCTCTATTCTGAGCCGCGCCATTACCGGCAACTCTCCTTTCTGGCCTACGCTCTGTGCGGCCCTGGTGCTGGTGCTGCTACACCGGTTCCTGGCTTTCCTGGCTTACAGCACCTCAGGTCCCTTCGGCAATCTTATAAAGGGCCGTCCTGTCATGCTGGTCAAGAAAGGCAAACTGGTGGAAGAAGAGCTGAAGAAAAACAGTCTGACAGAGAATGACCTGGAAGAAGCCATGCGGATCGGAGGGGTGACAAGTGTAGAGGAGATCGAATCTGCCTGCTTGGAGCGCAGTGGCGATATCACGATCATCAAGAAAAAACAGCCGTAATAGGGCAAAAAAAGAAGCCTCTCCTGAATGGGAGAGGCTTCTTTTTTTGCCCTATTGGGTTACTTACGCCATCTGTGCGTCCAGCTTCTGAGAAAGTATATTCTTCGGAACAGCACCTACCTGCTTGTCGACTACTTCACCGTTCTTGAAAACAAGCAGTGTCGGGATGCTGCGGATACCGAACTTAGCAGAAGTCTGCGGGTTGGCGTCTACGTCCACTTTGCCGATAACGGCTTTGCCTTCGTACTCGCCCGCCAGTTCTTCCACGATCGGTCCTACCATGCGGCAAGGTCCGCACCATTCTGCCCAAAAGTCTACCAGTACTGGTTTATCTGAATTGATGATCTCATCAAAATTAGCGTCAGTGATCTCTATTGCTTTGTTAGCCATAACTTTAACGTTTTGTTGGTTAAATTCTGTGTATTAAATATAGTAACAATAATAAGTTTGTCAAATTTAAGCCCAAACTACTATTAGCTGACAAGCTGTCTTATTTCCAAAACTGCTTACCATAAATTAAGAACTTATACTTACGTCATCCTGAGCGGTAAGGTATATTATTTGTATAAACAAATGTCGCAGGTTTTAGTTTCAAATGCAAGCGGGAGGGATAGGTATAGCCTTTACGAACTGCTATAGCCGTTTCTGCTGTGGCAATCCATCGTAACCCTAAAGGCCATTATGCTGAAGCAGATATCTTGATGCAAACATGAGCTTCAGCGGATTAGGGTATCGCCCAATAACGTGACCTTATACGCGACACCTGTTCGGGATGAAAATCAATCCAGGAAGTCTACTTTTAGGAGGCCTGCCATACCTGCGTAAATCCTGGCAGAGCTATAGGAGTAGTGTTCGGGTTCATCCACCCATTCCGCCCGCACCGGGTTCTGATGAATGTACTCTAGTTTTGATCTATAAAGGAGTTGCTTAAAAGCTCTTTTGCTTCATTACCATCCTGCCATACCTTGTAGTGCCGTACGTTGGTACTCAGATGCGCATTAAATTCGAAGCGGTGCAACAGCCATTGCCTGCGGCTTTCCGGTTCCTCCTGTATAATAGCCACAATTTTCCGGCTTGTGAATTGTTTAAAATCTCTGAGGATGTCTGATAAGTTTCTATCTTCTTCAGCAGCAGCAATCAGGTGCATGTGGTTGCTCATTAGCACCCAAGCGTATAGTTTTAAACCTTTCTTCTCCTGGCAGAACTTCAGAGCATCGACTATAATGTGTTTGTAAACTGGCCTTGTAAAGATATCCACCCAGTCTACTACCGTCATGGTTAGAAAGTATAGTCCACCGGGTACAATTCTGTTTTTGAGTCCCATGCAGGGCTATACCTGATAAGAATGTTTGCTGTTTCGGATTTCTTAATCCGAAACGAATACTGAAGCGGACTTCCTAATCCGCGTGTATAGAAATACGGGGATTAGGAAATCCCCAACAGCCGGCTTTCGGACTGGGAAGTCCGAAAGAGCAAAAACTCAAATTTCAATAAAACAGAAAAGGTACACCACTACCGCAGCATACCTTTTCTATACCTAAAGAAGAAGGAAAGATTCATTTCCAAATCTTCTAATCTCCAAATTTTAAAATCTGTTAGATCAACTTACACTCACCCAGTCCCAAGTCCTTGATCTGAGAGAGCAACAGCTTCGGATCAATTCTGTACTTACGCGAGTAGGTGGGCAGCACCAGCTTTTCGTCGGGTACATGCAGCGTGATCTCCAGGCGCTTCTGGCCCGGACTGGTTACGATGGCCTCCTCCAGCGCCTCCGCCAGGTTGGGCGTAAAGAGCTGCAGGTTGATGTTGAGGTGCACGCCCTGTGCCATTTTGTCCATCACATCCCCAAGCAATTGTATGTTCATGGGCTTGAGCTCCCACTGGTCTTCGGTGCGGTAGCGCAGCTGTACCTTGCCCCGGATGAACAGGTATAGCCCTGTCTTGAGGTAAGGAGAGAACTTTACATAATCTTCCCCAAACAGCGCCATCTGCATCGTGGAGTCATAGTCTTCGATGGAAAACAGCGCAAACGGGTTGCCGTTCTTCGCCGTCCGGATCACTACCTCCGATACCATACCGGCCACGTTGATGTCTTTGTTCTTATACCCATCAATGCTATCCAGGGAGCAGGTACAGTAGGAGTCGATCTCGAGTTTGAACTGGTCGAGCGGGTGGCCGGAGATATAAAAACCCACGACCTCTTTCTCGCGGCGCAGCATTTCGGCCTGCGTCCAGGGCGTTACTTCCGGTATTTTCGGCAGAGGAGCGGCCACGGCAGCGCCACCGCCAAACAAGGACTGCTGCGCGGCCTGCTGCTCAGCCTGGTAGCTGTTGCCGTAGCGCACGGCTTTTTCCAGTATGCTGATGTTTTCGCCTTCCGGTATTTCCAGCAGCTGTGCCCGGTGGTAGAGTCCCCACGAGTCGAATGCACCGGCCAGGGCCATGCTCTCGAAGGTCTTTTTGTTCACGGCACGCAGGTTGATGCGCTTCGAGAAATCGAAGATGTCCTGGTAGAGGCCATTTTTCTCGCGTTCAGTGATGATAGCATCCACCGCTGCTTCACCCGTACCTTTGATGGCTCCCAGGCCAAAGCGGATCTGCCCTTGCTCGTTCACATTGAACTTCAGGATCGATTCGTTCACGTCCGGACCCAACACAGCCACGCCTTGCTTGCGGGCTTCTTCGATGAAGAACGTCACCTTCTTGATGTCGTTCATGTTGTTGGTCAGCACGGCAGCCATGTACTCGGCAGGGTAGTGGGCCTTCAGGTAGCCGGTCTGGTACGCCACCACAGAGTAGGCGGCGGAGTGAGAGCGGTTGAAGCCGTACTGAGCAAACTTCTCCATCACGTCGAACACCTCCGAAGCCTTCTTTGCCGGGATCTTGTGCATTTCATGTGCACCGGCGATGAACTTCTCGCGTTCCTCGGCCATCTTTTTCATGTCCTTCTTACCCATGGCTCGGCGCAGCAAATCGGCTCCACCCAGTGAGTAACCGGCCAGAATCTGGGCCGTCTGCATGATCTGCTCCTGGTACACCATGATGCCGTAGGAGTAGTTCAGAATCGGCTCGAGCAGCTCATGCGGGTATTCTACCTCTTCCCGTCCGTGCTTCCGGTTGATGAAGTTCGGGATGAACTGCATCGGGCCCGGGCGGTAGAGGGCGTTCATCGCGATCAGGTCTTCAATGTTGGTCGGCTGCAGGTCTTTGAGGTACATGCGCATGCCTTCCGACTCAAACTGGAACGTACCGATGGTATCGCCTCGCTGGTAAAGGGCGTAAGTTTTCTCGTCGTCCAGCGGAATGTCGTCAATGTCAATCTTGACGCCGTGATTCCGCTCGATGAGCTCCATGGCATCCTTGAGTACGGTCAGCGTCTTCAGACCCAGGAAGTCCATCTTCAGCATGCCGGCACTCTCCACCACCTTGCCATCGAACTGCGTGATGAGCAGGTCGGAGTCTTTGGAAGTGGAAACAGGTATGTAATCCGTTAAGTCATCCGGGGCGATGATCACACCCGCCGCGTGTATACCTGTGTTGCGAATGGAGCCCTCCAGCTTCTCAGCCAGGCGAAGGGTTTGGCCCCTGTGGTCATTGCCTTCGCGTATAGCCGCCAGTTCCAGGTTCTCGATGAAGGCTTTTGCCAGGGTTGTGCCCGGTGCCTCTGGTACCATCTTGGCCAGTTCGTTGGCCTCGGCCAGCGGCAGACTTGTTGAGCGGGCCACATCTTTGATAGCCGACTTGGCCGCCATTGTACCGAATGTGATGATCTGCGCTACCTGGTTTTTGCCATACTTGTCCACCACGTAGTCGATCACGCGCTGGCGGTTCACGTCGTCAAAGTCGATGTCAATATCGGGCATGGACACACGCTCCGGGTTCAGGAATCGCTCAAAGAGCAGGCTATACTTGATCGGGTCGATGTTGGTGATGCCCACGCAGTAGGCTACGGCTGAACCGGCAGCCGAACCACGGCCCGGGCCAACGGCCACCCCCATGTCGCGGCCGCGGTTGATGAAGTCCTGCACGATCAGGAAATAGCCGGCAAACCCCATGGTCTGGATGATGCGCAGTTCGTAGTCGAGGCGCTCCTGCACCTCCTCCGTCATTTCGGAATAGCGCTTGGCAGCCCCCACAAAAGTCAGGTGGCGCAGGTATTCGTCGGCGTTGGCAAACTCAGGCGGCAGCGGGAAGTTGGGCAGCAGGATGTCGCGCTTGAGCACCGGCGGCGTTATTTTGTCAACGATCTCGTTGGTGTTATCCACCGCCTCCGGCACATCCTTAAACAGCTGGTTCATCTCGGCCTGCGACTTGAAATAAAACTGGTCGTTGGGGAAGCCGAAACGGGTCCTGGGACCAGCCTCTTCGATGCGGTTGAGCATTTGGCGGATGTTCTGGCTGTTGCCATACTTGTTGCGCACATTGTCCACCGTGTCGTAGATCACCTTCTGGTCATCTGACAAAAAGCGGTAATAACGTGTCTGGAAGTCGCCTACCGGGGTGCTCTGGTCCTCGCCGGTGTTCACGCAAAGGAGAATGTCGTGCGCGTTCCAGTCGTCCTGCTCCACGTAGTGGGAGTCGTTGGTGCAGATCACCTTTACGTTGTATTTCTTCGCCCACTTGAGCAGCACCTGGTTGATGTCTTCCTGGCTCTTGCCGGTGCCATCGATGTTCTGCAGGCCATGGCGCTGTATTTCAATATAGTAATCCTCGCCAAAGAGGTCGAGCCACCACTTGAATATCTCTTCTGCTTCTTCCTCCGTTTTCCAGAGGATCGCCTGCGGCACTTCGGCGCCGATGCAGCAGCTGGTCGCGATCAGGCCTTTGTGATACTTCACCAGCAGCTCCTTGTCGATGCGCGGCCACTTGCTGTACACACCTTCTATATAAGACAGCGAGCATAGCTTGGAGAGGTTCTTATACCCGTCCTGGTCCTTGGCCAGCAGCAGCTGGTGGTGGCGAACGTCTTTCTGCTCTTTGCTGAACGTCTTCTGATGCCGGTCTAGGGTCAGGTAAAATTCGCAGCCCACAATTGGCTTCACGTTATACTTGTTGGCCTCTGCTACAAAGTTGAAAGCACCGAACATGTTGCCGTGGTCGGTCATAGCGATGGCAGGCATGCCATCGGCCTGCGCCTTCTTCATGAGGGCACTGATGCTGGCAGCACCGTCCAGCAGAGAGTACTGGGTGTGGGAGTGTAAATGCGAAAAAACAGGCATTTGGGGAATTAAGAATTAGAAATTAAGAATTAACAATGACTTTAAAACTGAGAAATAATTTCCAGCTGGTCTTCCACCAAATTAATTTTAGAAACATTAAAAAACTTTCTGAATCAAGGAAATCAGACTTGCCTTTCATTCCTAATTCTTAATTTCTAATTCTTAATTCGGCAGAGCCTTGGGTCATGTTCGGGATGTTAAAATTACGAAAAATCGGGCGGCTACCCAAACGAAAAGCAACCAGGAGTACAACAAATAAGCTGCGCAAAATGTCTCCGCTTCTCCATCCTGATTTGCTTTAATTGCAAGGTATAGGCAGGCAGGCGCAGCGGTCTTTATAACTTAGGGGTTGACATAACTCGTAAGGAGTAGGTTGAAGGATACAGGAATTACACACCAAGCATGGAAGCAGTGGATAATAAGCCGGGTAAATTAGGAGGGATGTTCAGGGCCTTGCATTACCGCAACTACAGGCTCTTTTTTGTGGGGCAGGGCATTTCGCTCATTGGTACCTGGATGCAGCAGATTGCGCTGAGCTGGCTGGTATACCGTCTCACCGATTCGGTTTTTCTGCTCGGGGCCGTTACCTTTTCCAGCCAGATCCCTTCTTTTATACTGGGCCCGTTTGCAGGCGTCATTGCCGATAGGTTTGAGCGGCGGAAAGTACTGTTGGTAACGCAGGGGCTCTCCATGTTACAGGCTTCCACGTTGGCCGTTTTGGTGCTGACAGAAACGATCCAGATATGGCACGTGCTGACACTGAGTGCGGTGCTCGGGACCATTAATGCTTTTGATATGGCTACCCGGCAGGCGTTTGTGGTGCAGATGGTAGACCAGCGCGAGGACCTGAGCAATGCGATAGCCCTGAATTCTTCGATGTTCAACATGGCGCGGCTGGTCGGACCGTCTATTGCCGGGGTGCTGATCGCGGCAGTAGGAGAGGGCATGTGTATCCTGATCAATGCCGTGAGCTATATTGCCGTGATCTCCTCGCTGCTGCTCATGCGCCTGAAGCCGTTTGAGCGGGTGGTGACGGATCGCAAGGTATGGCAATCGCTGCAGGAGGGCTTGGCTTATACCTACAATTTTGCGCCCATCCGGGCGCTCATTTTGATTGTAGCGCTGATCAGTTTATTCGGGATGCCCTTCAGCGTGATGCTGCCCGTGTTTGCCCGCGACATCCTGCACGGCGATGCCAATACCCTGGGCTTCCTGATGGGCGCCACAGGGGTAGGGGCACTGGCAGGAGCCATGTTTCTGGCGCAGCGCAAATCGGTGGTTGGATTGGGCAGAGTGATCCTTTTTACCATGCCGTTATTTGGGGTGGCGCTTTTGGCCTTCTCTTTTTCCACGGTGCTGTTTGTCTCCTTGCTGCTCATGTTGTTTGTGGGATTCGGAATGATCGTGACCATGGCATCGTGCAATACCTTGCTGCAGACCCTTGTGGAGGATGACAAGCGCGGCCGCGTGATGAGTTTGTATGCAACAGCTTTCATGGGTATGGCGCCTATCGGAAGTATGCTTTCGAGCTCGCTGGCAGAAATAATTGGCGTAAGCTATACCTTGGCTGGCTGCGGGCTGCTGTGTGCCCTAAGCGCCATCCCGTTTGCCCTGCAAAGGACGCGCCTGCGGCGGATGGTGCAACCAATTTACGAACGGTTAGGCATTGTTCCGGAAATAGCCAGGGGGTTGCAGGTTGCCTCCAATCTTACCGCCCCGTCTCAGGAAAAGTAAGCAGAAGATGCCAGACAAAGTCTATGAAAAAAGAACAGGCCTGCACGAGTGCAGGCCTGTTCTAAGAATCTTTTATCTAACGTCTAGGTTCTAGCGTCTTTTAATAAGCAGTTTTTCGCCGGGCTTCACATTGAAATCAGATTTGTTGTTCCACTCCATAATGTCTTTGATCGTAGCGTCATACTTGCGGGAGATCTGGTACATGCTTTCGCCTGTTGCTACAGTGTGGTAGGTGCTGGCACCGTTGATACTCTCTGTTGGTGTTTCCTGTGGAACGGAGGTAGCAGAAGATGTTCCCCCTGGAGGCGCTGTTAAACGCAGCTGCTGCCCGATGGAGAGCGCATCTGCTTGCAGGTCGTTCCAGTCGCGCAGTTCTGCCACCGTCACATTATACTTCCTGGAAATCTGGAAAAGCGTTTCGCCAGCTCCAACGGTATGCGTCCCCTCATGTGCTGCATCCTCACCGGCAGGTTCTGCTGCAGGGGCATCTGCAGGCGCAGCAGGTACTGTCAACGGTGCTGCAATGATCAGTTCCTGTCCGATCCTGAGCGGAGTTTCGCCCAGTTGGTTCCAGGTAATGATGTCGCTTACCGTTACAGCGTATAGCCTGGAGATGCTGTAAAGTGTTTCGCTCTGCTTCACCACGTGCCTGGCCGGCTTTTCGATCGGAGTCTGCGGTGCGGCTGCTACAGGCTGCTCCTTTACAGGGGAGGCGGCTTCGACGATCAGCAGTTCCGACGCTACTTCCTCTTCCTGCTCAACAACCCACTCTTCTGTTTCTGCTTCGATCTGCTGTGTTTCCGTTTGTTTGCCAGCGGCCGCTTCTGTTTTTTTGCCGGGGTATAAAACAGGCTCACTTGCTTTAGGCCCGGAAACTTTTACTTCCTCCGGCTTTGCTGCTTCTTTTGGCTGCAGGACAGGTTGCGGTTGCTGTACCGGAGGCTCAGCCACGCGAGTCTCAAAAGGATTATCTTCCTGCCCGGATGCTTCAGGTGCTTCTGCTTTTGCTATCACTACTTCTTCCTCTTGTGGTGCCGGAGCAGGAGCAGGCTGTTTTTTCAACCGGCTGAGGCTGTTCTTGAACCTTGTAAAGAAATTCTCTTTAGGAGCAGCTGGCTCGGAAGGAGTGGTTTGGGCAGAGACTGTCGCCCTGGACTGTATGGTATATTCCTGTTTGGCCACAGCCGGCGTTGAGCTTGCCTGCGTTTGTTTCAGGTCGCGTACCTCCACCGCTACTTTGGCGGGACGGCGCTTCTGCAGCCAGAGCACACGGCCCGGCACGGGCACCTCGGAGCGCTTCATGCGGTTCTTGAAGATCAGGTAGTCCATGCGCACGCCATAGTGCTGCGATATCTGCTGCATGGTTTCTCCCGGTTGCACCACATGGTATTCTTTGTCGGCGTTCAGGCGCTTGGGCTCAATATAGTAGGCCGTGCCCTCTTTTATTTTGTCGAAGTTGCGCAGGTCGTTATACCTCAGAAACTTGCGGGTGGAGATGCCGGCCTGGAGCGCCAGCTTGTCTTTGGTATCGCCTTTGCGGGCTACTACGGCATTCAGGTTGTTTTGCTTCACCAGGGCAGCGGCTGCGGTGGTTTTGCCAGCTGCCTGCCTTGCCGGAGTCAGCGTAGGCTCATTGGACGCAATCAGTGCAGGCTGTTCTACGCCATTGCGTACCGGCAACATCACATAATAGTCTTTGTCGGAAGGTATGGAACTGCCCAGCAGCCACTTGTTATACTTTTCGAGTTCGGCCGGATCTGTCTGGTGGGCAAGGGCGATATCCGCCAGGCTCTGGCCGGGCGTGGCACGCAGCTCCCGTAGCGAAACGACCGGCTGCTGGTTTTTGCCGATGAAGCTATCGTAGGCCACCTTATGCGCCAGGAAAGTCAGCAGGTAAGGGTCCGACTTTTCGGTGATGTCCATTTTCTTGCTGCCCTTGTCCGATTCCCGGGTATGGGCTTTCGCGCCTGTGTACCCATGGTAATACGACAGCAAGGTGTTGAACCAGTTGTTGTAGTAGTTGTTGCTGCGCTTAAAGTACTTGGCTGCTCCGCGGCTCGCTTCTATGATGTGCCGGCGTTCGTCCACGATGTGGTCCATCCGCAGGTTAAAGTCGGCGGCAGCCTCTTTCTTAAATTGCCAGTAACCGACCGCATTGGAGGTAGACACGGCATCTCCCCGAAGCCCGCTTTCCTGCAAAGCCAGGTATTTGAAATCGTCCGGAACTCCTTCTTCTTTAAACGTGCGCTCTATCAGGGGGAAGTATGCCTCTGCCAGCTCTACTTTCATTTGAAAGTACTTCGGGCTGCGGTGCAGGGCATCTACTTTTTTCTGAATCTCTTCCTGGGCCCTGTCGGAAATGCGAAGGTGTATATCGCCGAAATAGAGGTTGTTGGGCACCGTCACGGCCTGCGCCATGCTGAGGAGTGGCAACAGAAGGAGGAGGAGAAGAGGTAAGGATTTTCTCATAAGCGTAAGCGGTAATTAATTTGGCTGAAAAAAGGAATCAGGCTCTAGCGTCTATTGAAACAGGTGCTGATAACAGGTTAAAATATAGAGTGTTCCGTATATACAGAAACACTTGCAAAATTAACGCAATTTGCCGCTCATTCTAAAGTTTAGAACGAAGATATTTCAGATAAATTTTTTGCGGTTCGCCAATGTGTGGCGTCCGTTGCATAGGAGGAAGGTATAGGAAAGAATAAGCCTGCTGCAAAGGGGTTGAAACACAGGTATAAAAAGAAAGGCGGTATACCTGCCGCCTTTCTTTTTATTTCTTTCTGGCTACCAGCAGCCCGTCCCGCACCGGAAGCAAAATGTTCTCTACTCTTGGGTCATCGTGCACTTTCTGGTTGAAGGCCAGTAAGGCAGCTGTATCTTCGTCCAGCTTTTTGCGATACTTTTCCAGCACCTTGCCGCTCCAGAGCACATTGTCGGTTATGATGTAGCCGCCGGAGCGTACGCGGTCTATCACCAGGTCATAATACCGGGCGTTGTTGATCTTGTCGGCATCGATGAACACCAGGTCAAAAGTAGCTTCAATGGTCGGGATTATGTCAAGTGCGGGACCGATGTAGTATTTGATGCTTTCGGAGAGGCCTGCTTCTGCGATATACCCGCGCACCACACTTTCCAGCTCTTCGTTGATGTCGATGGTATGGAGCGTGCCATCTTCCTGCAGCCCCTCAGCCAGGCAGAGGGCCGAGTAACCGGTATAGGTGCCTATCTCGAGCACTTGCTTAGGTTGGATCATGTGAGAGAACATCGAGAGCAGGCGGCCCTGCAGATGACCTGACAACATGCGCGGCTTCAGCACGTTGAGGTGCGTCTGGCGGCTGACTTTGTGCAGCAGTTCTGACTCAGGTGAGGTATGCTCCTCGGCATAGCGCTGCAGGTCCTCGTCTATAAATTCCATCTTTTAATTGTTAAATGGTTGGATGGTTAAATTGCTGATTTAACAATTTAACCATTTAGCAATTTAGCCATTAACTCGGCACATAATTCAGGAAGCTCAGTTTCTCTTCCTGCAGCACATCGTTGGCGATGTCGAGCAGGTCTTTGGCTGTGGTTTCCTTGATCTGGTCAAAGATCTCGTTGAGCGTATCGATGCGGCCCTGGTCCAGTATGCTCTTGCCCATCATCATCATCAGGCCCATATTGCTTTCTTCGGCCATGGCCAACTGCCCCATCAGCTGTTCTTTGGCTGTGTGCAGTTGCAGGGAACCCAGTTGCTTTTCGCGCAGCTTCTTCAGCTCTTTCAGCACCAGTGCGGTCGTCCGCTTGAGCTGTTTCTTTTCAGTGCCGAAGTAGATGGAGAGCAGCCCTGTATCGATGTAGGTCGCGTAGTTGGCGTCGATGGTATAAACCAGCCCGTGTTTTTCGCGCACTGCCAGGTTCAGCCTGGAGTTCATGCCGGGGCCTCCCAGCAGGTTTACCAGCATAAAGAAAGGTATACGGCGCTCGTCGTTGAGGGCGTACGCCGGGCTGCCGATCACACAGTGCGCCTGCGAAATGGATTTCTCAAACGTGATCGTTTTGGGCAGGTAGTTGCTGAAGGGGGTGCGGTTGCGGGGCTTGCTGATCGTCGGTATATCGGCCAAAAATTTTTCCGCCAGCTTCAGCACTTTCTCGAAAGGCAGGTTGCTCACCGAGCAGAACACCAGCGCATCGGTGCTCAGGTTGTTGCTGATAAAGCGTTGAAAGTCCTGTTTTTTAAAGCCGGAAACACTCTCTTTGGTGCCCAGGATGTTGTTTCCCAACGGGTGTTGGTCATACACCACACTGTCAAACTCGTCCACAATGGCTTCTTCCGGGGTGTCGAGGTACATGGCCATCTCTTCCAGGATCACGCCCCGCTCTTTCTCTATTTCCTTTTCCGGGAAGATAGAGTGGAAGGTAATGTCGGTCAGCAGCTCAAACGATTTCTCGAAGTGTTTGTCCAGGACGGAGCTATAGAAGCAAAGTTTCTCCTTGGTGGTATACGCGTTCAGTTCGCCTCCTACTGACTCCAGTCTGTTGAGGATATGGAACGACTTGCGCTTGGCCGTACCCTTGAAAGCCATGTGCTCCCAGAAGTGTGCCAACCCCAGTTGCTCCGGCAGCTCGTCACGGCTGCCGATGTCCAGTATAAAGCCGCTGTGCGCGATCTTGGTGTGTTGTACTTGTTTGTGAACGACACGAATGCCGTTCGGCAATGTATGGATATGATAATCAAGCATTCAGTTCGAAATTAGCCCGCAAAGATACGGAAAATGTACCAAATTAGACCAACGAAGCAAAGGCTTGTTCTGCCACGATACCTGTGGTCTATACCCGGCCGGAACCTATTTGCCCAGGTTTCGACCGCCTACATTGATCACAAAACCAAGTGAAAACACCGAATGGCCGGCCGTAAGCGCTTTGCGGTTCCGGAGGCCGATGTTGCTGCCGCTCGTATACTGCAGCTGCACGTTCGGACTCAGGGCCAGGCGGGTATAGAAAATGGGCTCCAGGAAAATATTGGTTTCTTTTTCCTGCTCTATCCCATTGAGCCGGTGCTTGTTCAGGCTCACATAGCTGGTGCGCAGGGCAGTGCCGTAGTTGAGCGGAAACTCGTTGCCAAGCAGCTTCAGGGATTTTTTCTTTTTGGAGCTGAAGTTGACCTGAAGGAAGTACTTGCTGAAGCTAGCCTCCCGAAGGGTATAGGTTATGACACCTTCCTTTTCTTCTTTCTCGGTGCGGTCGCTGCTGCCGCTTCCGATGCCGCCGTATACCTCCAGGATCCGGTTTTGATTTGGGCCGAAAGTAGTATAATAGCCGCCTGCCGCTTCAATCAGGCTGTGTCGGAAGTCCTGCTTCCGACGCTCCCTGTTGATCATGGAGCCATTGATCATCACCGCATAGCGGTCGCTTACAGCGTAGGCCGTGTTAAACGTAATGTTGCCTTTCGGGGTAATGTGGC
>NZ_JSYF01000410.1:0-1065 GCF_054824225.1 Pontibacter sp. HJ8 | reverse complement strand
GTCCTCAGTACACGCAATACGTGCAGAACAATTATCTGATAAACCCGGCCGTGGCGGGTATCGAAAGCTACGCGGACGTACGCACGGGTTACAGGAGTCAATGGTTAGGTATTGATGGTGCCCCCGTTAGTTTTTATGCCAGCATACAGGGCGCTCTCAATAAACATGATAAAAATGCGCCTTCTTTGAGATTAAAAAAAGGAGGAGGAATCACCAAAAAGACTACAGCCAACAAAAATAACCGCTTCTATGTAAAACCACACCATGGTGTCGGCGCTATAGCGCAGGTAGATAAAGCCGGATTGCTTCGGGCCTCGTCACTTAACATCAGTTATGCCTACCACCTGCCCATCGCTAAATCAACAATTCTTTCTGCCGGTTTATCAACGGGTATTATGCAATACCACATAGACAGGGACAGACTGGTAGTACAGACTCCAGACGATCCTCTGATGTATGGCGATATGCTGAATCAGCTGCACATGGACCTGGGCATAGGCATGTGGCTCTACAGTAAAGACTTCTATGTAGGCGTTTCGGGCACACAGCTAATCAAGAGTAGCCATAAATACCATTATCCTGACAAGGACCCGCGGGCCGGTATGCAGCCACATTATTATTTTACCGCTGGGTACCGGGCTAACCTGTCAAATGCAGTGAGTATGACTCCTTCTTTTATGATAAAGACTGCCGAAGGAGGACTAACGGCCGTTGACGCAAACTTGAAGGCTAGTTATGAACAGCGTTTCTGGACAGGAATAACCTACAGGCACCAGGACGCCATTGCAGCTATGGCAGGAATTTATGTCAACCACCTAATCGATATCAGCTATTCACAGGATATTACCACTTCTCCACTAAAGCGTGTCAGCGCCAACACGCACGAAGTGGTTCTGGGTATCAAGTTGAATAACCCGAGCAGGATCATTTGCCCCAGATGGCTGTGGTAAAAAGCTTTGGTAGCATGGCAAAAGCATGACAGAATTCTCATGAACTGTTTACCTTTGCAGTAATTTACAAGAAGCTAAATGAACACCAACCCGAAAAATCTGGCCATAAAGGATT
>NZ_JSYF01000409.1:0-568 GCF_054824225.1 Pontibacter sp. HJ8 | reverse complement strand
GCAAGCTTCAAATATAAGACTTTTGCTTTATTATCATACAAAATGAATCAACAATTTAGTGCAGCTTACTGGCAGAGCCGCTACCAAAATGGCCAGACTGGCTGGGACGTTGGAGCTATAACGACGCCTCTCAAAAATTATTTCGATCAGCTGTCTAACGCTTCGCAGCGCATACTGGTTCCCGGCTGTGGGAATGCTTACGAGGCCGAATACCTATACCTGCAGGGATTCACAAAGGTAGATGTAGTGGATGTGGCGCAGGCGCCCCTAGAAGAATTTTCAGCCAGAATGCCTGCCTTCCCAAAGGACCAGCTGCTGTTGCAGGATTTTTTCGCGCTGGAAGGAAAGTATGACCTGATTGTGGAGCAGACGTTTTTTTGCGCCATCGACCCCTCGCTCAGGCCGGCCTATGCCCGGAAATGTGCCGAACTGCTGGCTCCCGGTGGAAAGTTGGTCGGGCTCCTGTTCGATACTACCTTCGGGCAGCCGGGGCCTCCGTTTGGTGGAAGCCGCGAAGAGTACAAAACTTATTTTGAGCCATACTTCAATTTTCTGCATTTTGAAACAG
>NZ_JSYF01000408.1:0-5040 GCF_054824225.1 Pontibacter sp. HJ8 | reverse complement strand
GGAGGGGCAGGGGTGGTTGGACCCGGTGAATGCTAACGATGAACTGATCAGATATAGGTATAGGTTATGCTGAGACTAAGCTGCACAAGGCTGTTGCTACGACAGCAGAAAACTTGTTAGCGTACATACATCAAAAAAACCATAACCTACAGCTTCTCCACTACCAGCCGTGCTTTCTGCACTTCGCCTTCTATTTCCAGGCCCGGATAAGGCTTCACTTCTTTCAGAGTAAAACGATACGTTGTTTCTCCTACCAGGGCAGTCACAGTGTGCGTGTTGCGGGGAGGTTCAGGGGAGCAGTCGCCAATGCAAAGCTCTATTTTGTCGTTAGAGCCCTGGCTGTTGGAGGCTCTCAAGATGATGGAGGCACTGCCAGCTGTTACACAATTGGCATTGGCCGGGCAGCGGGAGTCCTGTATACCTTCCAGGGAAACAATCAGGCGGCGGGGCACATCCCCGCCAAAGAGCGTGACTTGCTCCCGATGCTGCAAGAGCACCTCCTGGCCAAATTTCAGATCACTGGATTCGCTTTGGGTTTCGGTATGGAGGGGAGTTTCTTCCTGCTGGCATTGCGTGAGAAGCGCCAGCGCTAGTAATGGATAAATCAGTTTAAGCATAATCGGTAAGAGGTACAGGTTATTTCAACTGTAAGAGCCTCTTTAACGGGTATAGGTTGCAAATAGTATTTAATTTTTGCTGACTGATGTCTTCACATTGTTTATCTGCTGCTTTTGTAGGATATTGTCCCTCTATACCTATCCCTTTACAAAGCAGTGAGTACCAGTACCTCTACTCTCGTTAAACAAAAAGTCAGGACCCTGGCCGACCGGCTGCGAAATTTTCGCCTATACCACCGTTACCTGGGCCTTGCGCTGGGTGTTTTCGTGCTCATCAGCAGCCTGACCGGTATCCTGCTCGGATGGAAGAAAAATGTGGACCTGCTGCAGCCGCCAACGCACAAAGGTATAACCACGGACCTGCAGCAGTGGATCCCGCTGGCTGATATGGCCAGGATTTCCATAGCAGGATTAGACTCCGCTGCGGCCATCCAAGACAATCCCATCGACAGAATAGAAGCCCGCCTGGACAAGGGCATCGTGAAAACTATTTTTCAGGAAGGCAGCTGGGAGGTTCAGCTGGATGCCAGCACAGGCAAAGTGCTTTCGGTTGCCCGCCGCCACTCCGACTGGATCGAGAAAGTGCACGACGGCTCCATTATCAGCGACCTCTTTAAGTTGGTCACCATGAACGTGCTGGGGTTTGGGCTACTGATCATTTCCTTTACAGGATTCTTTTTGTGGTTTTACCCCCGGAAGATCCGAAAAATCAAACAAGAGTAGCCGGTGGAGAAGTTGCTTTTGAAACTGCTGTTGCTCCTCTGCTTGGCTGCGCCCGCAGCCTACAGCCAGGTACTCACAGTCAAAGATCAGGTAACCCAGCAACCCCTGGAAATGGTCGTCCTGACCGGCGACAGCACCGCGCCAGCTGTTGTAACGGACAGCAAAGGCAAGGCGGATATCACCCCATTGCGGGGAGCCGGCAGGATTTCCGTTCGCCTGGCGGGCTATAACACGGAGCTGTTGAGCTATACCCAGCTGCAGGAAAAACAATTCCGGCTTTTGCTGCAAGAAAATACGATCTCGCTGAAAGCGGTGGTGATATCGGCGACACGCTGGCAGCAGGATGCCCGGGAGGTGCCACAGAAGGTGAGCGTCATCCGCCCGAAAGATGTGCTGCTGCAGAGCCCGCAGACCGCTGCCGACATGCTGGGGCAGACCGGGGAAGTATTCATTCAGAAAAGCCAGGGCGGGGGCGGCAGCCCCATGATACGCGGCTTTGCCACAAACCGGGTGCTGCTCACCGTGGATGGGGTACGGATGAACACGGCCATTTTCCGTAGCGGCAACCTGCAAAACGTGATTTCACTCGACCCTTTTGCCCTGGAAAAAACAGAGTTGCTGTTCGGGCCTGGCTCCGTCACGCATGGCAGCGATGCCATTGGGGGAGTGATGAGTTTCTATACCCTTACCCCAAAATTTGCTGACAGCGATAACCTGCTGGTAAACGGAAATGCAGCCGGGCGCTGGTCTTCTGCCAACCAGGAAAAAACGGGACAGGTGGGCATCAACATCGGCCTCAAAAAATGGGCCTTTCTCAGCAATGCAACCTGGACTGACTACGGTGACCTCAAAATGGGCTCCTGGGGCCCCGATGAATACCTCCGGCCGGAGTATATGAGCAGGAGTGAGGGGCAGGATGAAGTAATCTCAAACCCCGATCCGGAGCGGCAGGTATACACCGGCTACGACCAGCTGAACCTGATGCAGAAGATCCGGTATAAGCCCACTGAAAACTGGGAGTTTCAGTACGGTTTCCATTACTCTGCCACTTCCGATGTGCCCCGCTATGACCGCCTGATCCACTACCGTAACGGGAAACTGCGCGCAGCAGAATGGTATTATGGCCCACAGGTATGGCTGATGAACAACCTGAACGTGACCCATCGTGCGGATGCCCGGGCGTTCGACAAACTCCATATCGGGCTGGCCCACCAGCTTTTTGAAGAAAGCCGGCACAACCGGGATGTAGGTTCGCCCACCCGCTACAACCGCACCGAAAAAGTAAACGCGTACTCGGTTAACCTCGACTTTGAGAAAGCCCTGGGCAACCGGCATCATCTGTTTTACGGGGCAGAACTGATCTACAATAACGTGCGCTCGCGTGGTACGGATGAAAATATAATTACGGGGAAGCAGGTAGCAGGTCCGGCGCGTTACCCGGATGGGTCTGACTGGAGTTCGTATGCCGCCTTCCTCACTTACCGCTTCAAAGCAGGGGAGAAGGTAACGTTGCTCTCCGGTATGCGCTACAATCACTTCCGGCTCAACGCAGCTTTTGATACCACCTTTTATGACTTTCCGTTTACCTCTGCTCAGATCAATGCTGGGGCTTTGACCGGAAGTGCAGGACTGGTGTATAGCCCAGAGGCAACCTGGCAACTCAGCACTAACTTGTCCACCGGTTTCCGCTCGCCCAATGTGGATGACATCGGCAAAGTATTCGACTCTGCTCCCGGACTGGTACTGGTGCCCAATCCGAACCTGAAACCCGAATATGCCTACAATGTGGATCTGGGATTTGCCAAAACGTTTGGCACAGCGGTCAAACTGGACGCGACTGTCTTTTATACTTACCTGCAGGATGCGTTGGTCAGGCGTGATTTTAAGTTGAATGGGCAGGACAGCATCCTGTACGCGGGCGAACGAAGCCAGGTGCAGGCGATCCAGAATGTGGCCTACGCTACCGTGTGGGGCGTGCAGGTAGGTGTGGAAGTAAAGCTCCCGGCAGGATTTGGCTTCTCATCGCGCTTCAATTTCCAGAAGGGGACGGAGGAACTAGACAACGGCCGGCAGGCTCCCTTGCGGCATGCGTCCCCGGCATTTGGCATCACCCGCCTGACCTATACCCGTAACCGGCTAAAAACAGACGTCTATGCCATGTACAACGCCGAAGTGAAGCATGTGAATCTGGCGCCGGAAGAGCAGGGGAAAGCTTATATGTATGCCCTTGACGAAAACGGGAATCCCTACAGCCCTTCCTGGATGACACTCAACGTCAAGGTGCTGTACCAACTGAATCCATACTTGACGGCAAGTGCAGGTATCGAAAACATAACCGACCAGCGCTACAGGCCTTATTCATCGGGTATCGCAGCCCCGGGCAGAAATTTTATTGTGTCGCTGTCGGGGAGGATATAAGGCTAAAGAAATACGATACTTCAGGCTGTCGTTGCCAGTTGTGCATCCTGCCGGAATACTTTTCTGATTGCCCTTTGCAGCGCTAGCAGTTTTTCCGGAACCGACAGATAAACCCGCTCTGTCAGTCCAGTTCTTATTTCAGTAATGACTTTTCACGCAATGTGCCTTTACCCGTTTTGCGTATGGTGGTCAGATTGTCCTGCAAAGGCGGGTTAGGAGCACTCAGATGTACTGCTTTTTTGTTCCAGTAATCAGCAAAGCCTCTGTTGATCCACATGTCATTGTTTTGTGGGCCTTCTAAAATGTCGGAGAAGTAGATCGTTTTGGGTATGGCGGGGAGTGGAGCTACCGCGCATTCTTCACAGTCAGACGTGGCTAGTGTGGCATAGCGCTGATCCAGGGCTTTATCGTATGCCGCTGCCTTTCCGGACAGCAGATCCACATAGGCCGTCGTGATGTTATTATCTATGGAGAACAGGCTTAACGCAAAAAGAAGCAAGGCCACAGCAGGTAGGACAGGAGAAAGCAGGCGTTCCTGCTGCAGCAGGTGGCCGTAGGTATGGAGGGCAACCTGCAGGATATAGAACCACCCGAAGATAAAGAAGAAGCAGATCACATTTTCCACCCTGGGCGTAGCACGCTCACCGGTTGACCAGGCAAAAGCAAAATACATCAGGAAGATAGTGGTCAGAAAATATAGTACAGCCATCCGCAGGTCAACTTTAAACAGCCGGCTGTGTTCAGACCTGTCAGCCAATGGCAAGCCCCAGTATACCAGATACAGCACAGAGGCTGCCAGCACAGGTGCCAGCCACCTGTAAAAAGTAAGTAAGGTCAGGAAGGCAGAATAGACAGCGGACCACAAAAATCTGGAAGCATTCGGGTGGTCGTTCATGCGCTGATAATTGCCTGGTGCCAGTACTACCACCAGGCAGGAGATGGCGCAGACAACGAACAGGAACAACAGGTATAGCCGAACTTCTGTATTGCACCGGTTGGCGATCAGGATAAGCAATAATGTCGTAAACGCTATGATCAATGCCATCTCATTCGATCCCACCATGGCAATACAAAGTATTGCTGCCAGGCCGATGTAAAGTTTTCTGGACTGATTGTTTCTTGTGCTGAAAAAAGCATAAACAAGACCCAGCATCAGCAACATCAGGATGTTGGGAAACTGGTAAGTAGCGTAGGTGACAAAAAAGTAAAAGCCTTCAGCCGGACTTGGTACCAGGAGCAGGTACAGACTCAAAAGTATAGCAGTCAGCGCTATTATTCCTTT
>NZ_JSYF01000407.1:0-297 GCF_054824225.1 Pontibacter sp. HJ8 | reverse complement strand
TGGGTTTCGACGTGATCGATATCCCTAAGCGGGATGGCGTTACTGACGGAGCCATTCGGCTCCAGGACATTTACTATCATGGCCTATGCTAATAATGGATTATAAACCTAGGCAGTGGCGAGTTTGCCAATCAAACTGCAGTTTAACGAAATTTAAGCAGAGCGTAAAACAAACGTCCGTTTATTTCGGCCTCCATCACCTGTGCTATACCTGACAGGTATTTACAGCCAGCTCATGTTATGGCACCGGGTCATAGCCACTCCCGCCCCAGGGATGGCAGCGGCCAATGCGCTTCAG
>NZ_JSYF01000044.1:0-4883 GCF_054824225.1 Pontibacter sp. HJ8 | reverse complement strand
TGAAATCCTTTCAGCTCGCCAAAAACGATACATTACGTACGTGCGCTATTCCCTTATGCTGGGTCCTGCTATTTACCTAACAATAGCCTATTTATTTGGGATTAGCATACCCACTTTTGGTATTCCAAATATCATTATAACTGTAATAACTGTGGCGATGTTCCTAGCCTTATATCCATATCTAATATGGCAAGATGTTAGAAGACACTCCAGTATTAAAATTTTAAACCGAAGCGATGAAAGCAATTTCTTTAGCAGGAAAAAAGATGACTTGCTACTTTTGGTTGTTGGAGCAGCACTTGGCTCCTTTTTTACTTGGATTATAGGAAACCTTTAGGATAGCATAAAAGTGGTCTCCCGCCTACACTTGAAGATTAAATCTTGTACTCAACTTAACAAGTGCTTAATTCTGATGTGAATTGTTAATGCCAATTTGAAATTTAAAAAATCATCGTGTTGTTTTGACAAACATCAGTTCAGGGTCATTGTCGTTTTCTCTGACACTCATTAGCCCGCCACCAACCATCTTAATTGTGTCAGGGTGCAAAATTTTAAATTTAAAATCACCAAGACTTAGTTCGCCTGACACAACGTTTTCAATGTACAGGTTCCCGTCTTCTATCTTGTAGCTGCGGGTCAGTAATTCATGGTAACCGTTCCCGTCTTTGCGCTTGGCAAGGAAAGACACTTTCGTTTCTGTGAACTCGTAGCCATAGCCTTCATGGTTAAGGAAGGTGCCCTTCACAGACTTCTGCAAAATCTGGTTATTTATGAAGTCGCAGGCTGAAAATGATAGCGCGAGGCCAGCGGCAATAGATAAGCGTAGAAACTGTTTCATGTGCTGTTTAGTAGCTATTTCTGATTACCATTTTGTCTATCCTGCTGTTGTGCCTTATGCAGGCTATGAGCGCCCAAATCATACAGGCGGGCCACTGCACCACTACAAGCCAGACAAGCCCGCCAAAAAGACCTATGGCAGCGAAAGAACTTGGCAGAACTGCGAGCGCCCCGTAGGAAGTCAGAAACAGGACGAACGCAGCTACGTCTACCAGAATCATCAGCAAGGCACCCCAAATGGAAGCGTAGAACAGCCCCAAAGGGCCCAACAGGAACGTCAGGGCAAGTGCTGCTAATATGCTTTTTTTTGACCCTACAAACACAGTGTTGTGAATCGTGGCATGGTTCTCTGAGTAGTGGCTGTAGCCTGTGTTATAGGCCACAGGAGCCGCTACAGGCGCGTTGTAGGCAGTGGAGTAGGAAGGCGCTGGTTGTACCCCAAACTCTCTGTAGTAGTCGTTAATTGAGCGCCTAGGATTAACCTTGAGCCATTGTTGCAGGGTAGGCGCTGCTGACGTGCCAACTGTATCAGCGGGCCGCGTCAAATTCGTTGTTTCCATCAAAATAAGGGTGAAATTTCCAGCTGCAATATAAGGAAATACAGCATACATGCTGTGTTGTAAATTAAAAAAAGCCGTGTTTTTGCTGTGTGAAAGGCACAGACAGCACAACTTTTCTAAAAGGCTTCGGCAAGCATGTAAAAGAACTGCGCAACAGGCGCGGTTTGACACAGGCTAACCTTGCCTTTGAAGCTGACCTATCCGTGTCACAGGTGCAGCGCATTGAATACGGCAATCATAACCTAACCATTCTGACCTTGATGGCATTGGCTAAGGCGCTAGAAGTGGAGCCTGCCCAACTACTTAAATTTGACAGGTGAATCAGTGCTTGTGGAGCCCTAAAGGACGTGTCTTATAGCGAGTTGTAGCAGCATAGTAAGCACTTCATTTAAAGGTGTTTTAAGGCGTTTTAGGCGCGTCTAGCATCGTGCAGCTAGTGTTACATTGCCGCGAGCTACAGGGGCTGAAAACGCCTTGTTTTGGCTTGAATTACGCGGCTTCAAAGTGCTCTGAAAGGGCTTCCACAGACCACGGCTCTATCTTCAGTTTAGGCTTGTACCCAACCAGTCTGCTTAACTCTTCTTCCATGACAGAACGCACGAACTCCACATGGTCTATTGTTGTCACAAGGCTGTCGTGAATGGAGAAGAGCGGCACACGCGGCTTCAGTCTGGTCACCCGCTTGCTGGACACTTTCAGTACTATGTGCGCTTCAATCTGCTGCAACAGGTGCGCCATGTTCTGGTACTTCTCCGCCTTAATGGTGTCATACAGTCTTAACACAGTTGGGTAGCGCTTGGCGAAAAACCTGTAGAAGTCAGGCGTGGATACGTGATTGACAGCGCGTACTTTGCCAAAGGCAACCATGCTCCACATTTCTTTTACACTGTCTCGTGTCGTGTTCTGGTCATGTTCCCTATTGAACGCGTTGCTTAGTTCTGTGTAAAAGTCACTCACTAAAATATCTCTGAAATATTGCTCTACGTCCCCGTGAAGCCCCTTTTCTATGCCTTTCTGTATCTCATTTACTAACATAAAGGGTGTAGAAAGAGAAGAGATAGAAGGGAAGACAGAGACAGAGACGTGTTCATTGTCATTAAGAGACATGAGAGAGAGTACATGTTCACCAGACATAGTAGAACCAGATTCACCAGACATAGTAGAACCAGACAATGAAGACTTAGGAACATGCCCTTTATCTATGCCATTCATTAAGTTATTTAAAAATTGTCTCTCCGCCGCAGGAAGCCCCCTTGTCTTGACCTTGTAGAAATTCGGATTGAACAGTAGCAGCGTCAGGTACGGCTGGCAGCACTTCACGTCAATGCTTGCCAATCGCTTCCCTCCGTAGGTCAGGAAGTGTCTGAAGTCCCTATTCATGCTGGTCAGGATTGTGTGCAGCCTGCCCGCCGTCTCGTCCACTACGAAAGGCAGCTTTTCAATGTCACCCGAATGGATAATGTCAATGATACGCGCCATGTGGTTATGCTTCGCTGACAGGTCTTCTTCAGGCCAGTAGTCGTCGCCAAGGAAAACGGACGTTTGTTCTGGTGTCATGTTAAGCGGGTACTTCTTGTGCAGGCGTTCAAATGCCGCGTCCCTGTCAATTCTCAAATTGCCGTGCGAGAACCACTTCCACAAGTTTTTGTGCAGTTCTTTTGCCTTGTCTTTCCGCGTGTCCTTTTCAAGTGACTTAATAAAGCGCTTGTCTGTCAGGGTCACCGTTCTGGTCTCGCCATTGAAAGGGGGCTTAAGGCTGTATAGCGTAGAGTGATAGCCATTGACATAGCCGATGACTGCAAACACGCCCCTAGCCACTAGATAGTCAAGGTACTGGTTGTAGTTTCTGATACCCGCGTGGCGCTGTAGGTAGGTGGAGTTTACAGGCACATAGCCGCCTATAATCAGGTCGTGCCTGAATGTCTCCATGAAGGCCACAGAACTGATGATGTACATCAGCTTGTCCCTGCTAAAATTTTCTATGTCTACTGGTGGTCTCCGCTCAAGCATTCTGTCCACGTCCAACGTCACTGGAATTTGCACCGTCATAGTGTTAAATATCTTTATGGCTGCTAGTTGTACATGTCATACACTTCCAAGGCATGGGCTATCTCTTCATGGACATACGCTTTGCCGTTGTATCCTGAAAGTTTGTGTTCTGGTAGATATCCATTAGTCACCAGTTTCTTTAATTTAGCTGGTGTTATGTCAGCGTACACACAAGCCTGTGGCCTAGTTAATGGGCACTTGAAAATGTCGTTCGGCTCTACTTCTGTGGCTGCATGCAGTTCCCACACTCCGTCAGGGTACAGCACATTAAAATTGGCTTTTCTGTAAACCATGCGTTGAAAGGTCGAAGCTTTAAGCTGGGAAAGTACACTTGCTTTTTTGTCCATGTCGGGATTATTAAATGATTTAATGAATTTGATTTATCGGGTTGCTTTAACTGGTTTGAAGGCTTGGTTGAGCGTTGAAGGTAAATAACGGTTGCCTCTTACGCCTTCAGTTTCTAGCTTAATGACTGCACCAGATTCTACCATCTTTCTAAGTGTTGGCACTGATACTTTAAGGTGCTTACACGCTTGTTTGGTAGTCCAAGGCTCTTCAGGTGTTGGCGCAGCGGATGGTTCTGCACTGAATGCAGGCAGGTTTTTCATAAATCGCTCTTCAAATTCATCACAAACACGGTGCGCAAGGGCGTTAAGAAGGGCATCAAGGCCAATAGAGTTCAAGTCAACAAGATTTACCACGTTGTTTAAAAGTTAAAATAATTAAATAATTTAAAAATGTTTATTATGCCTGTAGGCTGATTGATGTACACGAGAATCAACTTGGGAAAGTGCCTGTGGCATTCTTATTTGGGTTGTTTCGTGAATACAGTGCAAAGGTAGCGCGGTGCATACAGTTGGTGGCAGGTTTTCTGAAAAATTTTAAAAATCCAATAAAAAAGGGGCCGAAGCCCCTTTAATTAGATGTTTGACCATGCTCTGTGCATTTCATTCATTACATACTTGGTGTCTTTACCTAAGTACACGTTCAACATCTTGTCGTTTGCGTGTCCTGTTACGGCACGAATAGCTTCTTTTGTCATATTGCCATAGTGGTGCGATATGGTCACAAATGTTTTCCGTGCCGTGTGGCTTGAAATGAACTTGTACTTGGGGCCAGACAGGTTTACAGCTTTCTTGCCGCTGTACTTAACATTGTTAATATGACTGTTAATGCCAGCCAACTCGCAAAGTTCTTTTATGTACACATTAAGCTTTTGGTTTGATATTTCCTGAAACACCTTTGCGCCGCTTTGTTGGCTACTTAAATTATTTAAGATTTTTTCAGCGGGCGCTACAATAGGTACTTCTACCATTTCTGGCTTATTACCTTTAATTTGAAATAAGTGCCACCATAATTGTCCGCTACTGTCTCTGATAATATCACGCCATTCCAGATTGAGCACATCAGAAAATCGCTGACCTGTCAAGCATTGGA
>NZ_JSYF01000406.1:0-5375 GCF_054824225.1 Pontibacter sp. HJ8 | reverse complement strand
AAGCCTATGTAACATTTGTACTACAAACATCCAAACTGCTTCCTGGCTACTTTTCCTTTCCCCAGGCACTTCCATGAAAGGTGCACAAGGCACCTTTCATTTTCTCTAAAAGCAAAAAATATCTCATCTAACTTATTTTACATGAAACAGAAATACTTCTGGACATGGCTACCCCCAATGGGCAGGCATGCAAAGATTTTGTCCTGCAAGAAAGATTGGGCCATTGCGCTCGCAGCCATCTGCGTCCTGCACAGCCCGCTTCCAGGTTACGCAACAAACACCAACACCTTGGTTGAGCCCAATAACATGCTCAGCAACGCCATATGGCAGACCACAGAAGTAAAAGGAAGAGTGACGGGAGAGTCCGGAGAAGCAATCCCAGGCGCCACCGTAGTAGTTAAAGGCACAACGGCTGGTACTGCCACAGACATAAACGGCAATTTTACATTAAGAGTACCTGCCGGGGGCACTACGATGGTTATCTCATTTTTGGGGTATAAAACCCAGGAGATTCCCATTAACAACCAAAGTACCATCAATGTCTCCCTCGCCACAGACACACGGGCATTACAGGAGGTAGTAGTAACCGGCTACGCGGTACAGGAGAAGAAAGACCTGACAGGTGCCGTAGCTGTAGTGAACGTATCGGAAATGACCAAGCAGCCGGAGGCACAGGTTTCGAGCATGTTACAGGGCCGGGCATCGGGTGTTACTGTTCTCGGTTCAGGTCAGCCTGGTCAGTCGCAGCAGATCAGGATACGTGGTTTTAACACGTTCGGCAACAACACACCACTCTTTGTTGTGGATGGTGTTCCAACTGAAAACATCAGAGACTTGAACCCCAATGATGTGGAGACCATGCAGGTACTGAAGGACGCCGGCTCTGCCTCCATCTACGGGGCGCGTGCAGCCAACGGGGTGATCATCATCACCACGAAAAGAGGCAAAGGCAAAGTGTCGGTTACGTACGATGGCTACTACGGCATGCAGCGCCCGGCAGGAGAAAACCCCTGGAATCTGGCTACGCCGCAGGAGATGGCTGAATTAAATTGGTTGGTAGCTAAAAATGGTGGCAAGACGCCCGAAAGCCCTATATACGGCTCCGGCGCCAGCCCTCAACTCCCCGATTATTTGATCTCAGGACCGGGGGTTACCAGAACAGGTGTTTTGGAAGGAGACCCGACGGCAAATCCATCGCTCTATAACGTCAATCCTTTTTATACCGGAGGAAGCTCGGAGCTTAGCTCTTTCTACCGTATCTCGCGAGCAAACAAATCCGGCACCGACTGGTATAACGAAATCTTTAGACCGGCCCCGATCACGAGCCATAACGTGGCGGTAAGCAGCGGTGGTGAGATGGGTAGCTTCTACTTTTCTGCCAACTACTTTAACCAGCAGGGGGTAATGGAAAACACGCACTTCAAGCGCTATACTGTCAGAGCCAATAGCTCCTATAACCTCAACAAGAACATTCGGGTAGGCGAAAACCTGGCTTATTCTGTGATTGAAAACCCCCAAATCGGTGGTGGAGAGAACCCGATCAACATGGCCTACCGCCTACAGAGGATCATACCAGTGTATGATATCATGGGCAACTTCTCCGGATCATCCGGTAGCGGCCTGGGGAATGCCAGAAACCCGGTGGCTCAGTTGGACAGGCTGAAGAACAATAAAGCAATGGGCAACCGTATGTTTGGAAATGTGTTCGCTGAAGCAGACTTTCTGAACCACTTTACGGCGCGCACTATTTTCGGTGGTGAAATGTACAATAACAACAACCGCTCTTTCACCTATCCTGAATACGAGAATGGTGAGAACAACACTGTAAACCAGTATAACCAGAGCTCGAGCAACGGATACAACTGGACGTGGACTAACACGCTGACTTATAAGAGAAATTTCAATGACGTGCATAATCTCGGCGTTGTGGTTGGTACCGAGGCTTACAGCAACTTCTGGAGCCAGGTAGGTGGATCTACACAGGGTTACTTCTCATTTGACCCGAACTTCACTACCCTTGGAACAGGTGCAGGCACACGAAACAACTTCAGTGACAAAAGCGAGGATGCGCTGTTCTCCCTCATCGGAAGGCTGGACTACAGCCTGATGGACAAATACCTGTTCGGGTTTGTGGTCCGCCGCGACGGCTCCTCACGCTTTGGTCCAAACAAACGTTATGGCACGTTCCCTGCGGCTAGTGCCGGTTGGCGTATTTCCCAAGAGAACTTTATGCAGGACATCAGCTGGGTTTCAGATCTCAAAATCCGGGGTGGCTATGGCGTAATGGGTAACCAGTTGAACGTAACACCGGCAAATGCTTTCACGGCCTACGGCTCAGACAGAACCCTGTCGTACTATGACATTGGCGGCACCAACAACTCAATCGTGGAAGGTTTCAGAAAGTCTCGTTTCGGCAACCCCGATGCTAAATGGGAAACGAATATCAACAGCAACATCGGCTTCGACGCAACCCTGTTCAACGGTAAAATTGACTTTACCCTGGATTACTATAACAAAGAAATCAAAGACCTCTTGTTTAATCCTGAACTGGTAGGAACTGCTGGCGGCGGCGCCGCGGCACCCTATGTAAACATTGCCCAAATGCGCAACAAAGGCATTGATGCAGCCCTCACGGGCCACATAGATGTCTCCTCAGATTTCAGGTTTGACATCACGGGTACGTTAACGACTTACGACAACAAAATCCTCAAGGTGTCAAATGGTGCACAAAATTTTGACCTGGAGTCTCGTCGCTTTAACGGCAGCAATATTATCCGTAATCAGGTTGGTTCTCCTATGAGTTCGTTCTTCGGTTACCAGATAGAGGGATTCTGGAATGATCAAGCAGAAATCGATGCAGCCAATGCACGGGTTATAGAAACTTCCGGAAATCCCAACACGATTTATCAGGCAGGTATTGGCATCGGCCGTTTCCGCTACGCTGATACGAACGGGGACGGAATCATTACCCCTGATGACCGCGTTGTTTTAGGCAACCCTAACCCAGACTTTACCTATGGCTTAAACATTGCGGCCACTTACAAGAACTTCGATTTTAACATGTTCCTATACGGGTCGCAGGGAAATGACATCTGGAACCAGGTAAAATGGTGGACGGACTTCAACCCGAACTTTGTTGGCGCGAAAAGTAAAACAGCACTCTACGATTCGTGGACACCCGAAAACCGCAATGCGACGGCACCTATACAGGAAGCAAGTGGCTCCTTCAGCACCACAAACGTTCCAAACTCATACTATGTAGAAAACGGCTCCTATCTGAGAGCCAAGAACGTGCAGTTGGGCTATACTTTACCTAAAAGCCTGTTGAGCAGCTATGGCGTTGGCAGCCTGCGGATTTATGTGCAGGCCGCAAACCTGTTCACGATCACAAATTACTCTGGCATAGATCCCGAAATATCCGGAGGCACCACAGCATTCGGCATAGACGAAGGTAACTACCCTAACATGCGCCAGTATTTAGCAGGCATAAATGTATCCTTCTAGTTTTGAGCATAACTTCTAAAGTCATGAAAAAATATAAATTGATCTTAATGACAGCAGCCATAGTTAGCTCTATGCAACTGCTAACTTCATGCGGAGACGACTTTCTGGAAAAACCAGCCTACGGGTCTCTCAGTGAAGACATCATTGCGAACCGGGCAGGTGTAGAAAAGATGTTGATCGGCGCTTATGCCGCCTTAGATGCCCAGGGTAACGGAGCTGCCATCGCGACCGGCGGTCCATGGGAGGCTGCTCCTACTAACTGGATATATGGCAGTGTGGCCGGTGGAGAAGCCCACAAGGGCAGTGACGGAGCCGACCAGCCAGCCATCAACGCTATTGCGACCTTCACGTCCGACCCCAGCAATGGTTTTCTTAACACCAAATGGAAAGCTATGTACGAAGGTATAGCTCGTACAAACAATACGCTGAAACTAATGGCTAAGGCAAAGGACATAACCGAGGCAGACAAGCAGCGGATTGAAGCAGAGGTTCGCTTCCTGCGCGCCCACTATTACTTTGAGCTGAAGAAGATGTTCAACATGGTTCCCTGGATTGAAGAAACAATCGAAGAACTTGCCGATTACAACCAACCGAACAATGCGGACATCTGGCCAAAGATAGAGGCGGACCTTCAGTTTGCCATGGACAACCTGCCCAACACCCAGGCACAGATAGGCCGGGTTAACAAATGGGCTGCCGCCGCTTACCTGGGAAAGGCTTATCTGTACCAGAAAAAGCATGCCGAGGCAAAGAGCGTCTTTGATCAGGTTATAACTTCCGGTGTTACCGCTAGCGGCCTCAAGTATGGCTTGATAGACAAGTTCAAGGACAACTTTGATGCGGGCAACGAAAATAACAAAGAGTCTGTTTTTGCAATCCAGATGGTGGCTAATGACGGTACAGGCACTATTGCCAACGCCAACCAGGGCGAAATGCTGAACTACCCGTACAACAGCCCGTTCCGCTGCTGCGGTTTCTTCCAGCCTTCCATAGACCTGGCTAACTCTTACCGTACTACTGCCCAAGGCCTGCCTTACCTGGATAATTACAATGCCACAAGATTAGAGCATGATCAAGGCATTGCTTCCAACGAGCCCTTCACGCCGGACACACAGCCCGTGGACCCGCGCCTGGACTGGACGGTGGGCCGCCGTGGTATTCCTTTCCTGGATTGGGGGGCCCATCCGGGGCAGGCATGGATTCGATTGCAAAGCTATGCTGGCCCATACTCCTCCAAAAAACACATTTATTGGAAAGCTACGGCAAACACTCTCTCTGACCAAAGCTCCTGGGCACCGGGCTCTGCCATAAACGTGGTACTGATTCGTTACGCAGACGTGCTTTTAATGGCAGCAGAAGCCGAGGCTCAGTTAGGAAACCTGTCTCAGTCACAGGAGTACGTCAACATGATTCGCATCAGAGCTGCCAGGCCGGAGAACAAAGTATACCAGTATGCTAATCCTAAAGATCCTATGGCTGGCTTTTCGAATGCCCCAGCCGCCAACTACAACGTTGCACCCTATCCGAGTGGCTATTTTACTGGCTTAGGGCAGCAGAAGGCATTGGAGGCTATCTACTTTGAACGCAAGATAGAATTGGCTCTGGAAGGCCATCGTTACTTTGACCTGGTTCGGTGGGGAAGAGCTGCAAAAGAGCTGAATGCCTTTTTCTCTTATGAAGGAGGTATTTTACCAGACGTAAAAGGAGGTAACTTTATTACCGGCAAGCATGAGTACTTCCCAATTCCACAAAGACAGATTGACCTGCATACTACAAACGGTGTGTCTAGCTTGAAACAGAATCCGGGATATTAAATGATTCAGCGGTTTAGCCGCTCTCCTTTCAGAAGTATAAAGTAAAAGAAAACCACC
>NZ_JSYF01000405.1:0-2347 GCF_054824225.1 Pontibacter sp. HJ8 | reverse complement strand
AATAAGCAGCTTCTGCTTGGCCTGCTGGGCATACTCCTGTTTTCTGCCTGCAAAAAAGAAACCCTCCCTACTACGGCATCCACCACAACCGAAACCGTAGGCAACGTAACAGTCCGGAATCTGGAATTCACGTACCTGAATGCACGCGGCCAGCTAAAACTGGAAGACAAAGGAGAGACAACCTCTTCGGGCTATGCACTGCGTATGAAGAAAGACAGCATCATCTGGGTATCGGTGCTGCCGGGGCTGGGGATAGAAGCAGCGCGCTTCAAAATGACCCGCGACTCTGTGTACGTGCTAAACCGTATTCACAAAGAGTATACCGCTACCAGTTATGACTTTCTGAGCAAGCGACTGAATGTTGACATGGACTTTAACGTGGTGCAGGCCATCCTGCTGGGCAACTATCAGTCGAACGGCTCCGAGAAAGCAACCTCCGAGGGCGAACTGCAACATGTGCAGCAGCTTCGTGAGAACCTGCTGTTCGATTACTTTATCAGCGATCAGAACCTGAAGCTGCAACAACTCAACGTAAAAGATCAAGGTACCGGCAACACCATCACAGTAAAATATAATAGCTTCCAACCTGTTGGCAGTGTTCCATTCGCACATGAGATGGTGGCACAGGTGCTCCAGGCGGGACAGGTATCAGACTTCAGCCTGAACCACACCAAAGTAACCGTTTCAGACGAAATCCTCGACTTTCCTTTCGGTATCCCTTCCGGATACAAACGCCTTTGATTGAATAAAATCCAGAGGGCACTGGTTCCTGCCAATTAGATTCACCATATTTGTAAGCTAAGTGTAGTAGAACCCATTTTTAATGAAGGCCCTTTACAAACTCGCCTTTTTCCTGGTCGTGCTCCTGTTGCCCATGCTCACTTTTGCCCAGAAACAAAAGTCGAAGGCGCAGCTCGAAAAGGAAAAAAAAGAAAATCTCAACCGTATTAAAGAAGCGAACCGCATCCTGCAACAGACCAAAGTGCAGAAGGAAGCTTCTATTGGCCAGCTGAATGCAATTCAGGAAAAGATCGTGGTGCAGAAGGGGGTGATCAGTACCATCTCCCGCGAAATAAAGTTTATTGATTCAGGCGTAAAGGATACGGAAGGTATAGTTGGGGAACTGCAGTCTGACCTGGATAACCTGAAGGCGGAGTATGCCACCATGGTGTATGCCGCTTCCAAAACAGCCAACAGCTACAACAAACTCATGTTTGTGTTTGCGGCTGACTCTTTCAACCAACTGGTGATGCGCCTGCGCTACCTGCAGCAATACTCGGAGGCCCGTAAAAAACAGGTAGAACAGATCAACAAGGTGCAGGCTGCCCTGGCCGGGCAGCTGCGCGTGCTCGAATCGCAACGACAGGAAAAGAAAGGACTGCTCAACAAGCAGATCGTAGAAAACAAGAACCTGCTTTCGCTCAAGTCGCAGCAGGATAGCATGATCGTTAAGCTCAGCAAGCAGGAGGAGAATCTGAAGCAAGAAGTAGCCCAGCGCCAGCAGGCGATCAGGAAACTGGACAATCTGATTGCGGACATCGTACGCGAAGAGATGGCTAAGGCAGCACGCGCCGCCCGGGAGGCAGGTCGCGCCACCAGTGGCAGCTCCAACAAGATCACCCTTACCCCGGAAGCAGCCCTGATCTCCTCTTCTTTTGCTGGCAACAAAGGCCGCTTGGCCTGGCCGGTAGAGCGCGGCTTCATCTCGCAGAAGTTTGGCCGTCATAACCACCCCGTACTCAAAGGAGTAGTTATCGAAAACCGCGGCATAGACATCCAGACCAGCCAGGGTGAACCGGCACGTGCCATATTTGAAGGAAAAGTGCTGACAGTAGCCAGCGTACCGGGCATGAACAACATCGTGATGGTACAGCATGGGGAGTATTTTGCTGTATATGCCAAACTGCGCACAGTGAGTGTTACGGAGGGGCAGACGGTCAATGCAAAAGATGTGATCGGTACTGTCTATACCGATGCCAACGGCACCACCGAACTGCAGTTCCAGATTTGGAAAAACAACAACAACCTCAACCCGGAAGGCTGGATCAAAGCAAAGTAGTAGCTGTTTCAGCAGTTTACCGGTTCAGGTATAGCAGGTCCCGTTTCAGGAATAAGCAAAGAAGCGCCGGCATTCGCCCATTCAGGGGTATGCCGGCGCTTCTTTGTTTCTAGTAATGTCTGGGTTGTGTGTTTGCAATAGCCCTAAAAGAAAAAAACACCCCACAAAGCGGGGTGCCTTTCCAAGCTATGAAAACAAACTTAAAATTATATTTCAATCGCATGTTCCTCTTCAGGAGACAGGCGCTAAAATTCCAGCTTCAAATTACAACGTTGTTATGTAATATAC
>NZ_JSYF01000404.1:0-13358 GCF_054824225.1 Pontibacter sp. HJ8 | reverse complement strand
TACCTATACCTATACCTATACCTATACCTTAGGCAACAACTCAGAACTCAAGACTCAGAACTCTTATTAACTATGTTCCGGACAGAAGTACATATACCCGCCAGCGGCCTGAACCTGACCCTGCAGGACCGTGTGTTGACCATCGGCTCCTGCTTTGCCGATGTGATCGGGAACAAACTGCTGGAGAACAAAGCCCATGTTCTGGTCAATCCGTTCGGAACCATCTTCAACCCCTTGTCAGTCTGCAACCTGCTGGGCGCTGCTGCCGGTAAGCCACATGCGTTTGAGCAGCACCTAGTACAGCACCAGGAGATCTGGTACGCTTACGACCTCCACTCCTCTCTCTCCTCCCCTGACCGGCAGGAACTGCTTCAACGCATTGATCAGCAGTTGCAAAGCACCCGACAGGCACTGCAAGAGGCAAAGTTACTGATCATCACATTGGGTACGGCCGTAGGCTACCGCCTGCACAGCACCGGCCACATCGTAGCCAATTGCCACAAGCTGCCCGCCCGCCACTTCAGCCGGCAGCTGCTTACAACGGATGAGATCCTGGCGGCCTTTGAACATACGCTACCCTTACTCAGGCAACTTAATCCGGACCTCCAGGTGCTGCTCACAGTCAGCCCGGTGCGCCACATCAAGGAAACGATCGAAGTGAACAGCGTCAGCAAAGCAATCCTTCGGCTGGTATGCCATCAGCTGGACGAGCGACATACCCAGGTGGGTTACTTCCCCGCTTACGAGATCATGCTGGATGATTTGCGCGACTACCGCTTTTATGGCCGGGATATGGTGCACCCCACAGACACGGCCGAGGATTACATCTGGGAGAAATTCACGTGTGCACACCTTGCCAAAGATTTTATCACCTTCCTGAAAGAATGGGAGAAAGTAAGACGGGCACTGGCACACAGGCCGTTTCACCCGGAGTCAGCAGCCCACCAGTCTTTTCTGAAAAGCACCCTGCACCAGCTCCAACAGCTCCAGGACAGGTATGGCATCGCTACCGATACAGAAGCCCGGCAACTCCGGGAACAGCTGACCGGGGAATAAGCTTTTGCAGGCTTCCATACCTCTTCTACCATACTTTTGCCCGTCCTGCCCGTAGGTATAGAGTGCCGCTGGCCCGGACCAGCCCTATACGACTATGGCAGAAGACAGAAAACCCAATAGACTCATACACGAGAGCAGCCCTTACCTGCTGCAGCACGCCTACAACCCGGTAGACTGGTTTCCGTGGGGAGAAGAGGCGCTGCAGAAGGCAAAGCAGGAAGACAAACCCATCCTGGTCAGCATTGGCTATGCCGCCTGCCACTGGTGCCACGTGATGGAACACCAGTCCTTTGAGCACGAAAAGATTGCCGCAGTCATGAACGAGCACTTCGTGTGCATCAAAGTGGACCGCGAAGAGCGCCCCGATGTGGATGCCATCTACATGGATGCCCTGCAGGCGATGGGGCAGAATGGCGGCTGGCCCCTGAATGTATTCCTCAACCCGGACGCCAAACCTTTCTTTGGCGGCACCTATTTCACACCCCAGCAGTGGACGAGCCTGCTCCTCAACATCAGCGAAGCGTATGCCAAAAACCGGCAGGAACTCTATGACACGGCTGAACAGTTTGTGGCGCATCTCAACCGGAGCGAGCTGGAAAAGTATGGGCTGCGGGAAAGTAAAGCCGAAACCAGCGAAGAAGACTTTAAGCTGATGTTTGAGAACATCAGCAAGCGGTTCGACAAGAAAAATGGCGGCCTGGGCACTGCACCCAAGTTTCCGATGCCGACCAACTACCTCTACCTGCTCCGCCACCACCACCACACCGGCGATGAAGCGGCCCTCAAACACGTGAACCTTACGCTACGGGAGATGGCCTATGGCGGCATCTACGATCAGATAGGCGGCGGATTTTCCCGCTACTCAGTGGATGCGGAGTGGCTGGTGCCGCACTTCGAAAAAATGCTCTATGACAACGGGCAGCTCATCAGTCTCTACTCCGAAGCCTACCAGGTTACCAGGGACCCCTTGTACAAAGACGTGGTGTACGAGACGATCGCTTTTGCAGAGCGGGAGCTGATGAGCCCGGAAGGAGGCTTCTATTCTTCGCTCGATGCGGACAGCGAGGGCGTAGAAGGCAAATTTTACGTCTTCACCAAAGATGAACTGCACGATCTTTTTGAGCATGAGGAGCCGCTTTTTTCCAAATATTATCATGCTACGGCTGCCGGCAATTTTGAGCACGGGCAAAACATCCTCCACCGTCGCATCAGCGATGAAAACTTCGCCAAAGAAAACGAGCTGGAGCTGGAAGTGCTGGAAGAGATGGTAAAAACCTGGAAAGAAAAGCTGATGGAGGTCCGGGCAAACCGGGTAAGACCGGGACTGGATGACAAGATCCTCTGCTCCTGGAACGCGCTCATGCTCAAAGGACTGGCCGATGCCTACTATACCTTCGGGAACAAGCACTTCCTGCACCTGATGCTCCAAAATGCCAATTTTCTGCTACAGCGCCTGAAACAGGGCGACAAGCTCTATCACAACTATAAAAAAGGAACGGCCACCATTGACGGCTTTCTGGAAGACTATGCCCTGCTCATCCGGGCGCTGATCCGGGTATACGAGGTGACGTTCGACGAGAAATGGCTGCAGGAGGCAAAGCAACTGACGGACTATACCCTCTCCCACTTTTTCGACGGGCAGGAAGGGATGTTCTTTTTCACGGATGAAAGCTCTGAAAAACTGATCGCCCGCAAAAAAGAGATCATGGATAATGTCATGCCATCCTCCAACTCCGTGATGGCGATCAACCTGCACCTGCTGGGCCTGTATTTTGACCAGGAACAGTACCTGCAGCTCTCGGATGATATGCTGGCCAGGGTAAAGCCGCTGGTTATCCAGGAGCCTTCGCACCTGAGCAACTGGGCCATCCTGTATTATCATAAGCTCCGGCCCATGGCCGAAGTCGCGATTGTAGGGAATCAGGCGCCCGAAATGCGCTCGGAGCTCAGCGTCTTTTACCTGCCCAACATGCTCCTGACAGGTACGGAGCAGACAAGTGCTCTGCCGCTTTTGCATGACCGCACGGCGATCGGGGGAAAAACAACCGTCTACGTCTGCTACAACAAAACCTGCCAGTTGCCGGTGCATACCGCTGCGGAAGCGCTGAAACAGCTGCAGGACCCTGCAAAACAGGAAAGCAAATTCCCTTCGCTGTAAAACGCTGCGGGGAACAATAAGCAAGAGCAGCGATAAAGCGCTGCCCTTTCAGAATAGTATACATACTATCTGTTTTATCCGGTACCTTGAATCAGCTAAGGACAGCTACTCTGGCTTATGTGCGGCTATTCATCCTCCGAAACATCTCGTCTATCTCCTCTCTGCCAGCTTTTCTTGCCTCTTCAGAGCGCCCATAGCCAATTTCAAGCTCACCGGCTGCCATACGTTCTATTATGTTATCTGCAAATTCATCTACGGGGACTCCCATCGTGTGTATGCCCACGCCACCCAGATCCGTGTTCACAGCGGGCGGTACCAACTCGATTACGCGCACGTTTGTTCCCGACAGATCGTGCCGCAGGGACATAGTAAAAGAGTGAATGGCCGCTTTGGTAGCGCTGTAAACCGAAGCAAAAGTGCCTGGTGTAAACGCCAGCCCGGAAGAGACGTTAATTATAGCTGCCTCCTGCTGCTGCTTCAGGTGCGGTATAAAAAGTGCTGCCAGATGAATGGGCGCCTCCACGTTAATGGCAATTTCATGCCGGCGCTCCTCCCACGAGGCGGTGTCTTCTGTAAACTTTCCACGCCGTTGTATACCTGCGTTGTTTACCAGCACGTTCAGTTTCGGAAACTCGCGTGTAGCCCACTCAAACAGGGCTATCCGGTCTGCCTCGCTGCCCACGTCGCATACCCTGGTTTGCAAGCCCGGGTGTGATTGCTGTGCCTCCCTCAGCTTCTCCTCTCTCCTGCCGCACACCAACACTTCGCTTCCGGCTTTTAAAAACCGCTCTGCCAGCGCTAAGCCAATTCCGGAAGCGCCGCCCGTAATCAACACTGTATTTCCAGCTAAATTCATTCGGATATGTTTAAAGTTTGGTTAAAAGGCAGAACGGTTGAAGTATAAACTCCGCCGGGAAAACTGCCCAACCCTTCTTTTACTACGGTAACCAATGATTAGGTTCAGCGAGATCGCCTGCTAAAGCTTTTACGTTCCGGTTCTTGTGAAATCAGGTTACCCATGTTTTGTCTTCCTGTGCGTTTACAACAGTCGGCTTTTTTTGCGACCTTTGTCAGAAGCTAACCTATACCTGCACCCTTGTCTGAACTGCTAAACTTTAATTATCCGCCGGAGCCGGCTGTGGACCGCGTCACGCTCTTTGCGGACGTGATACTGCCCCTGCCGCTGCCGAAGCTCTATACCTACCGCATCCCGTTTGAGATGAACGACGATGTGCTGGTGGGCGTGCGGGTGATCGTGCAGTTCGGCTCCAAAAAAGTGCTGAGTTGTATTGTAGCCGACATCCACGAGAATGCGCCGGCCGATTACCAGGCCAAGTACATACTCGATGTGCTCGATGATAAGCCCATTGTGACCAAGCCGCAGCTGCAGCTTTTCAAGTGGATCGCGGACTATTATATGTGCACGCTCGGGGAAGTGATCAATGCTGCGCTTCCTTCCGCCCTGAAACTCAGCAGTGAGTCCAGGATACAGCTGCACCCGCACTTCAACCCCGAAGAGGACGATATCCCGTTGGCGGCACAGGAGGCCAAGATCATCTATGCCCTGCAGCAGAACCAGGCCCTTACCTTTACCGACATCGGCAACCTGCTCCAGATCAAGAGCTACCATAAGTTTATCAAGTCGCTGATTCAGAAAGAGGCGATCATTATCTTCGAGCAGGTCAGTGACAAGTTCTCGCCGAAAGTGGTGAAAAAAATACGCCTCACGGAGCATTTTGTGCACGAAGAAGGTATGCTGGAGGAGCTTTTCACCCAGCTGACACCCAAACCGAAGCAACTCGACATCCTGCTCAACTACCTGCAGCTGGTACCGGTGCACCAGGATGTGCATCTCAACTATGGCGGAATCGAAAAAAGTGCCCTGAGCAACAACCCCCATCTGTCCAAATCTTCCATCGACTCCCTCATCAAAAAGGGGGTGCTGGAGCAGTTTGACCAGATCATATCGCGTTTCCCGGTAGATAACGGGATACAGTTGAAGCCGATGGCACTCTCGGAACACCAGGAGCAGGCCAAAGACGAGATCCTGGGCCTCTTCAAGGAAAAGGACACGGTGCTGCTGCATGGCGTGACGGGCAGCGGCAAGACCGAGGTATACATCGACCTGATAAAACATGCACTCGAAGGCGGCGGGCAGGTGCTATACCTGCTCCCCGAAATTGCCCTGACAGCCCAGATCGTGACGCGCCTGATGAAGGTGTTTGGCGACAAGCTGGGCATCTACCACTCCAAGTTCTCCGATAACGAACGGGCGGAGGTATGGCAGGGTGTGCTTTCGGGCCGCTTCCAGATCGTGGTCGGCGTGCGGTCGGCTGTATTTCTGCCATTCCACAACCTGTCGCTGATCATTGTGGATGAGGAGCACGAACCCAGCTACAAGCAATACGACCCGGCTCCCCGGTATAACGCCCGTGAAACCGCCCTGATGATGGCGCACCTGCAGGGGGCCAAAACATTGCTGGGCTCCGCCACACCAGCCATCGAAACCTATTACAATTGCCAGACCGGCCGCTGGGGACTCGTCACGATGAGCAAGCGCTACGGGGAGGCGCAGCTCCCGGATATCGAGCTGATCAACGTTCGGGAGGAGCAGCACCGCAAAAACATGCACAGCCACTTCTCGGGCAAACTCGTCACCGCCATAGAAGAGCGCCTGGCACGAAACGAGCAGGTGATCCTGTTCCAGAACCGCCGGGGCTATGCTCCCTTTATCTCCTGTGACGAGTGTTCGTGGATACCCAAGTGCCGCCACTGTGCTGTGAGCCTGTCCTACCACAAGTATAACAGCGAGCTCCGTTGCCACTACTGCGGCTATCACGAGCGCATGCCCAACGACTGCCCGGCCTGTGGCGCCACGACGCTCAAGAGCATGGGTTTCGGAACCGAAAAGGTAGAAGATGACCTGAAGCTCATGCTGCCCAACGCCGAAGTGCAGCGCATGGACCTGGACACGACCAAGAAGAAGAACAGCTATCAGCAGATCATCGCCGACTTCGAGAGCGGCAAGACCAACATCCTGATCGGGACGCAGATGGTTACCAAAGGGCTTGACTTTGAAAATGTGAGCCTGGTAGGTATACTCAATGCCGATAGCATCATTCACTTCCCGGACTTCCGGGCGCATGAGCGGGCCTACCAGCTGTTTGTGCAGGTGAGCGGACGTGCCGGCCGCAAAGGCAAGCCGGGCACCGTGCTCATCCAAACCCGTGACCCGCTGCAGCCGATTTTCCGGAAGGTACGCAACAACGACTATACCTCCCTGTATGAGCATGAGATCGAAGAGCGGATGCGTTTTGGTTACCCGCCTTTTGCGCGCATGATCCGGATCACGGTGAAACACGCAGAAGAAAAAGTATCGGAGAATGCGGCCATTGTGCTGGCTCAGGACCTGACGGACCGGTTGGGAAAGCAGCTGGTGCTGGGGCCGGAGGTACCGTATATCTTTAAGATCCGGAACCTGTTCCTGAATGAGATCCACATCAAGATGCCGCGCGAAAACATGAACCTGCGCGCGGCCAAGCAGCAGGTTGCCAAAGCGATTCAGCAGCTCTTCCTGCTCTCCGATTTCAAAGGCATCCGGGTGGTAGCCGATGTAGATCCGGCCTAGGCGTTACCGGTTAGAGTGCAAAAACAGGAAGTAGCCATAGTACACTGAGAACTCCCAGCTGTACAAAAGGAGGGTAACGACGCCTGCGCAATAATATTTTATCTTTTTTGGAAACACCCGTAACCTTGTCAAAAACAGGGGCGTATAAAGAGTACCTTTGGCTAAAAGTTGAAAGCCTGGAAGTTGGAAATGTCACCCTTGGCATTTGTTTACTTCCAGGTTTTTCTCTTTATATCCCCTCCTGTTCTACTGCTGTTTCCTGTCCTTGTTCAGGACAAGCACATACATAATTCCGAACCCAAGGAAAGCGACCAGGAAGAAAATATCCGTCCACTCGTAGTCCCCCTGCAGGATCTGGTAAGCTTTCACGCCCGCAAAAACAAAACAGGCAATGGCCAGTACTATTCTGAAAATTCTTCGATTAGACATTTGATAAAATTAATAGTGAACGTTGGTTTATACGTGCTGAATTCTGCCAGGCTTCCTGTACAACAGGCTCCCGCTGGCCCTTAGAGCGACATGTAAAAAATGACCCAGGCGGTAATGGCAACCGAGCCGATGACATTCAGCACTAAACCGGCTTTGGCCATGGTGCTGATGGGCACCTGTTTGGTGCCATACACAATCGCATTGGGTGGCGTGGCCACAGGCAGCATAAAGGCCATGCTACAGGCTATTACGACACCAAGTATGGGAAACAGCCCCGGCACCAGAAGCTGATTCAATATACCAATGGCGATAGGTACAAAGGTAATGGCAATGGCTGTATTGGAGCTTACTTCCGTCAGAAAAAGTACGCCGGTGATTAATACAAATACCAGAAACACGACTTGCTCCGGGTCTATGAAAGTGGTGATATTGGCCCCGATCACATCAGCCAGTCCGGAAGTTACCACCAGCTGCCCCAGCGCCATACCTCCCCCGAACAGCAGGATCGTATCCCAGTCGATGCGCAGCAGGTCACTACCGGTGAGTGTGCCCTCTCCCCCGTTTTCCTGCCCCGGCGGAATGAGGAACAGCAGCAGCGCCGCCAGCAGGGCCACAGTGCTTTCAGCAAAATAGCTGTTCATAAAGGTATAGGCCTGCGTCATCCCCAGCAGATTGAACACACCCGGGCTAAGCCACAGCACCACCGCCAGCACAAATACGCTCAGCGTCACCTTCTCTCCTTTTGAGATGGGTGGCTGTACGGCAGTTTGCTCTTTGACATACACCCTGATCCCCTGCGGACTGAAACTGTATTTCTTTAAAAAATAGCGCATGTACAGCAGCATAAAGGCATACATGGTCAGTGAGATGGGCAGCGCGAGGATCATCCACTGCAGAAAATCGATCGTTATACCTTCTTTGGCCAGGTAGTTGACCCCAATCAGGTTGGGAGGAGAACCGATGATGGTACTGATGCCGCCAATCGAAGCACTATAGGCTATACCTAGCAGAAAGAAAGCGGAAGGACTTTTTCCGGATTCCGGCTCCTGTATGAGTTGCAGCACGCCCAGAGTCAGCGGCAGCAGCATAGCCACTGTGACCGAGTTGCTTACCCACATCGACAGCACATACGACACCATCGAAAACCCGAAGAACATACTGAAAAGGCTTTTCTGGAAGATCGTTCTGGAGAGGATGAACAGGGCCAGCCGTTTGTCGAGGCCGTGGCGCGTCATGGCACGGGCCAGTAGAAAACTGCCGATGAAGAGCAGGATGATCGGGTGTCCTAGGTTCTGAAACGCCGTATTGACGTCGGCTATACCTGTCATCACGGCGATGAGTACCCCCAGCAGTGCCGTCATCGAGAGCGGGATCACCTCGGTCATCCAGAAAGTGAGGCAGAAGACCATGATCGTCGCTACTTTCTGCGCCTGCGGCTCCAGCCCGGACGTGAGGCCCCACATCGTCAGGGCCAGCAGCGGCGCCACGATCAGGCCTATGTTTCTTCTGGTTAAACTCATACATTTAAATATAGAGATAAATCCAGAAACCAACGCTACTGCGAAGGTATAATTTGGGCCCAGGTCCGTGGCTGAAATGCAGCTACTGGTAGCTCGTACTGCCGGATGCTGCTACACAAGGTACCGTTGTTTGATGATGTTGAGGTGGTGTATCTCATGCCCCAGGATAGCAAACCCCAGCGCCCGTACGGATACTTTCTTATTGCTTGCTATGCCTGATTCGCTCAGCATTTCTTCATCAAAGTTTTTGAATAGCTCGATGGTGGCATGTCGCACGGCAGCATACTCTGCCAGTATGGACGTAACGGCGCGCGTGTCCGCTTTGCTGTGCTCTGCATAGGTATTCTCATCGAAGCCGGGTAGCGCGGTTCTGTCCTTGCGGGCAAAGCAAAGGGCGCGGTAAGCAAAGATACGCTCCGTATCGGCCATGTGCACGAGCATCTCCTTGATAGACCACTTGCCCGGCTCGTAGCGGTGCCTGAGCTGTTGTTCTTTAAGGGAGAGAATGAAGTTCACAATATATTCTTCGCTTGCTGCCAGGGCAGAGAGCAGGTCGTCGGTATTGGCGTTTGCTATGTAGCTGTTGAAGAAGTTGTCGTACTCCGAAGGATCGGGTGTTGTGATGATTTTTTCCATACTTTCAGAAAATTAATGCGTTTGAACCAGCCATTCCAAGGATAGTAAAGGTATAACGTAAAAGTACAAACTATAGGCGTATACCTCCTACCTGAAGCTGTAAAAACCCAGAGCCCGGCCTTCTAAGGCCGGGCTCTGGGTGATGAGTTCAGCTATACCTGGCCTCCGCTGGTGGGGTTCAGGTATAGAGTTAGTGTATATAGGAGAGCAAAAACGCTTTCCCCCTCCTACTGCCCTACCAAAAACACGGCGTTGCCAAAGAGCAGTTTGCCGTTGTGCCAGAAGCCGCGGAACAGCGGGTTATCGGCCAGGTATACTACTTGTCCACGGCCGAGCGGTTGCGTACCCAGTATGAGCGCGTCCTGTAGTTTTTCCTTTGCTTTGGCTCCCACAAAACCCGTGGCATAGTTGCCCTTCTTGAGCACGCCCACGTTCCAGCCGTCTTTCATAAACTCAAATGTGTCGGCAGTTCGAACCAGGGCATAGTACGTATCGCCGTAGCCGAAGGCCAGCGGGTGCGTTTTGTCCAGGTTGACACGGAACACACTGCCCTGTACATCCTCTGACAGCGCTTCCCGCTCCCGATTGCCGTATACCTTCAGGTTCTGGTAGGGATCTTCTTTTGCCTCTTTCGCTTTCTCCTTCGCTTCAGTGGCCTCGTCACCGCCTTTCTTCTTCAGGTTGAAATCCTTTTTGCCGGCCAGAAATCCGGCGGCAGTTTCCATCGCGATCAGTTTACCGCCTCCACGCACCCAGGTTTTCACCTGCTCCAGCGTCTGCTCATTGAGCACGCGGCCGTAGGAACCGGCAGGCAGAATGAGGACATCAAATTCATGCAGCGGCACATTGCCAAAATAGCCCGTACCCAGCACCGTTACCGGATAGCCGATCTGCTGCTCAAAGTAGTGCCAGATCTCCCCAAAAGCATAAGGCGACACCCCATCTCCGGACATCACTGCCACGCGCGGCATTTTAAGGTAGCGCACACTGCCGGAACCGAAATCGGCGCCGCTGCTCACAAAACCTGTCGTCGTAGCCTGCAGATCAACCCCATGTTTTTGGGCAAGCGCGCGCACGGTGGCATCCAGTTTATCGGCCATACCTTCGTTGCCGGTGCGGGTGATGATGAGCGTGCCGGCATCATATTGTATACCTTCCGTCTCAAACGGCTTCTCCGACATGCGCACTTTTACCTTCTGGCTCATCAGCTCGGTCAGGAACTTGACATCCTCCAGGCTGTTCCAGCGGGCCAGGTAAGCATAAGGCCGTTCGATCGTGATGGCCTTGGCCTCTTTGGCCGGTTGTTGCTTTCCGGGCTCCAGCCGGCTGCGCAGCGCGTAGGCCTGTAACCCGAAGGCATATGGCATGGCCCAGGACGTAATGTCGTAGGTCAGTGAGTCTTCGAGGTTGGAAGAAGGCTCAAACAACACCTTCACCAGGGTCGACTTTGGCTGATACATGCTCACCACCAGGTCATTCTGTCCTATCCGTACGTTTTCTTCCTTGCCGCTGGCGTAGTTGTAGCCTTTGGTTGAGCTGTTCTTACCGGCATAGCCATACTTGATCTGCTGGCGGTCCAGGTAATCGGTCAGGGCTTTCAGGTTGCCGGCGCTGCGGCTATCTGCTTTGAAGACAAATGTCTTGTAGTCACCGGCCGGCTTCTTCAGATTGTTTTCATAATACTTCTTGAACTCCTGCGTCAGTTGATCCGCCTTCTCGGACGAGGCCTGTATCGTGGCCAGGCTGGCAGCATGGTGATGGGCGATGCGGTCTTTCAGCGTCAGCGTGTCGCCGTCCTGTTTTTTGAAGGCCAGCCCGGCCCGGCCGGAGCCGCCCTGTTCGTACGTCATGCCGATGGCGCCATTGAAGGTAGGCCAGGTATCGCCGTAGCTCGGGTAGAACAGGTCAAAATTTTCACGCGTGAAGTATAGCCAGTTGTTTTTGTCGAAGTATTGTCGGTTGTAGTCGCCGATGGTGTTCTGAAACTGCCGCTGCCAGGGGGTGATGCTCTCGTGGAAGGGCTTGGCAGCCGGCGAAAAGTAGTAAGGAGATTCGGCTCCCATCTCGTGGAAGTCGGCGTGCACCTGTGGCAGCCAGTTGTTGTACAGTGCCAGGCGCTGCTTCGACTCCACCTGCGTCTGCCAGGCCCAGTCGCGGTTCAGGTCAAAGTAATAGTGGTTGGGTCTGCCACCCGGCCAGGGCTCATAATGCTCCCAGGCATGGGGCGATGCATTGCCACCCTGGTTCTGCGTCTGCTTGTACCACTGCACGTAGCGCTCGCGTCCGTCGGGGTTTACGCAGGGGTCGAGTAGCAGCAAGGTATTCTCCAGCCAGGCTTTTGTTTGCTGGTTGTTGGGATCTACCAGGTCGTAGAGCACCTGCATCACCGACTCGGTACTCACCGATTCATTGCCGTGTATGTTGTAGCTCATCCAGACGATCGCCGGTTGTTTGCCCTGCACCTGCCCGCTCAGCACACCGGCCTGGCGCAGGTTGTTTTCGCGTATCTGCTCCAGGCGCTGCAGGTTTTCGGTAGTGGCCACGTAAGCCAGCAGCAAAGGTCTGCCCTCGTAGGTTTTGCCGTACTCCTGTACCTTGATGCGGCCAGGAGCCTGCTGAGCCAGGTAATTTACGTAGTCCACCACGCGGGCATGTGTTGTAAATTCCTCTCCCAGGGTATAGCCCAGAAACTGTGCCGGCGTCTGCAAGGCCTGCTGTGCCACAGCCGCCTGCACGCTCCCCAGCAACAGGCAAAAAGCGAACAATCGCTTCATCGTTTTTCGCATGAGTTATTTCTTAAAAATGGTGATTGTTGTGTGGAAATAAAGCTACAATCTGCGCAAAAAAGCTGAAAGTGACAATTTTATATACTAGAACTACCTTGCTTCCTGCAGTCTTACCTGCTTAGCCCTGGCGCAGACCAACCAGCTCGGGCGATGGAATTTAAACGTCTTTCGGCCCGTTTTCAAACTATACCTCCTTCACTGAAACTCTACCTGCCATGTGCGTACCTATAGCCATGTACATCTACTGGAGAAAAACAGGGAAAGGCATTGCCGGTTTTGTTGCAGGGCTGCTCCTGATGGCTGCGCTGTACATGACGGCAGGATTGGTACTGGGAAGCATACCTGTGAACAGGAGCTATGCGCAGCCGACGCAAGGTATAACGATATTTGTAACAGATAACGGCGTACATACCGACCTGGTGCTGCCTGTGAAAACAGAGTATATAGACTGGCGCGACAAGCTGCATCTGCAGGATTACGCTGCCGCCGACAGCACCTTTACGCAGGTAGGTTTTGGTTGGGGTGACCGGAAATTTTACATGGAAACACCTGAGTGGAAAGACCTGACGTTTACGACTGCTATAACGGCCCTGTTCTGGCCAACCCGCACGGCGATGCATGTGGAATATATTGCCCGTCCTTTGCAACAAAACAAATACCAGCAACCTGTCATCCTCAGCGAACAACAATATAAGGCCCTGGTCGATTACATTTTGGCTAGTTTTCAGCAGCAGCCGGACGGCGAGTTTCTGCTGATAGACGGGATGGGGTATAGCGACAACGACAACTTTTATGAAGCAAACGGCAGGTTCCATCTCTTCAAGACCTGCAACAGCTGGGTCAACGGTGGCCTGAAAGCCATGGGACACAAAGCAGCCTGCTGGGCTCCCTTTTCGTTTTCGGTTATGCGGCAGGTGCGGGAGTAGAATGAATTGTCTGCCTGCTGATGTAGCACTTAACAATGGCCTTTACTGTAAGCAGTCGAGCTTTTTGCTCCGTAGCTGTCTCCTTTCCAGTGCCTTTGTACCTCTTGTTTCATGGTTGAATGTGGAGCGCTCTAAGCCGCGGGGCATCGTTTCTCTGCTTCGCCACTGTGTATCTTTCCTTTGCTCCTTCGTCGCAATGCCTGCGGCACCGGAAACCTA
>NZ_JSYF01000403.1:0-18444 GCF_054824225.1 Pontibacter sp. HJ8 | reverse complement strand
TGATGCCATTATATCCTTTCCTTATTTGGAGGATAAATTCTCTGAAAGGTCCGAATCTTTGGTGCTTTACAGAAAGTAAAGGCACGCTCCCCACCGCAAAGGCAAATCTGAATACACCTGCACTAACCAATCAGGGCAGGAAAGAGAAAGCAAAAAACTATTTGCAACACTGTATCAAAGACTTACTTTTCAGGATGCGCCTTCTGCAAGTTTTATAGGTTTTAAGGCGTACCTTTGTTCCGCTAATCCAGGAAGTGCGCAGTACCTTGTAGCTATTATATCGAACGACGTAGCCCTGAAGTAAACCCAACAACTGGGCCACCTTTAAGGAACTGCCGAATGAAAGGTATAAGTTTCAGCTACTGTGGGCAGCAAGAAACTTTCTTTCGAAAGGCTTGGTTATTAAGATGTTACCATCCAGCACACATGAACGGGCATTGGTGTAAGACCGCAACCCGAATGATAACACAAAGACATTGTCGGAGAGCTAAGGCGCCGATAATTCAAGGCACACTTGTTTAAGGTGAGATGTAAGTAAGTTGCCAAAGCCATCCCCTCTCCGGGGATGGCTTCTTTTTTATGGCTATACTTGTTTACTTGAACATACCGCCCAGCTTGTCGCCCAGTCCACCCGGAAGCTTGTCTTTCAGGCCGCCTCCCAGCATGCCCAGGATATCGGACTGTCCCATACCGTCAGCATTCACTTTCCCGCTGATTTTGTTCATCAGGAAAGAAACGACAAAGGGCCCCACCTGCCTGGCCACATTTTCGGGCACACCCACTTTGGCAGACAGGTCATTGACGTAGTTTTGGATCATGCTGTTGCCTGCCGGGCTCTCCTGCGGCGATTTATTTCCCTTCAACATGTCCATGATGCCGCCCAGGTCCCCTCCGGTCGCTTCTTTTTTGAGCCCTTGCGTCATGTGCTCTTTGGCCAGCTCTACCGACTGGTTGGCCTGGTTCGGATCCAGCTTGAAATTGTTCTGCAACTCGCCGGTGAGCTGCCCTTTTACACTGTTGATGATATCGTTTAACATAGCTTTAGAATTTAATGGATTTGTCTCATTTCTCAGGTGCCGGCACTAAAAAGCCAAGGTCCCTGTTAAAATATAACGGCATTCCGAAGCAGAAGATGTAAAATGCCATCCTGCCAAAGCCATCTGGCCAACCCGGCCTTTTGGCAAAGTAATTGCTTCATACTACCACAGACCTATTTTTATTTTATAGCTTTGCCTCCTCGAACCCTATGAACATGCGTTATTTAGCCTTTCTAGCTATTATCCTGATTGCCGGCGTTACCCTCGCCGACACCAAGCTGAAGAAAACCCACATCACAAAAGAGATCAGCGTGTTGCTGCCCCGCGACTTCACGCCCCTGCCCGATGACGGGATTGCCCGAAAATATCCTGCTTCCAACAAGCCTGTGGCCGTGTATACCAGTCCCAATGGCCAGGTAGACTTCAGTGTGACCAAAAAAAAATCGCAGTTCAGATCACGGGACCTGCCTATGCTGCGGGAGATCTATAAAGCCAACCTGCTGGAGCGCTTTACCAAAGTTGATTTTATACGCGACGAGGTAGCGCAGATCAAAGGCAGGGACTACATTGTATTTGAATTTGTATCGGTGATGGCCGATGAGCGCAAAACGACCAATCTGGCGCCGGTGCAAAAGTATAGCATCATGCTCTATACCATACAGGGCGATCAGCAGATGGTCTTTTCCCTGCATTTACCCTTTGTCATGAAAAACGACTGGCAGGAAACAGCCCGCGAGATCATGGGCTCTGTCCAGATCAAATAAGCGCTTGTTCTCCTGTTTAAGCAGCCTCTCCTTTCAGGGAGGGGCTTTTTTTATGTACCTTGAGCAAGAGAAGCTGCCGGTGCAGCGTTCTTAGTATACACTTTTACGAACCGAAACTTTGGACTTCTTATCTATACACAGCGACGAACACTTTATGCAGGAGGCCTACCGGCAGGCGCAGTATGCTTTTGCGGAAGGCGAGATTCCGATCGGGGCCGTCATCGTGAGCAACAACCGCATCATCGCCAAAGCCTACAACCAGACAGAGAAACTGCAGGATGTAACGGCCCATGCCGAAATGCTGGCGCTCACGGCCGCTGCCGAATACCTGGGCAACAAGTACCTCAACGACTGCACCCTGTATGTGACCGTAGAGCCCTGCGTGATGTGTGCCGGTGCCAGCTACTGGGCGCAGCTCAAACGCGTGGTGTTTGCAGCGCCCGAACCGAAGCGCGGCTACAGGCGCCTGGGCAATCTGCTGCACCCCAAAACAGAAATGGTCAGTGGCATTATGGCCCAGGAGTGCGCCGAACTGATGGCTTCCTTCTTTGCAAGTAAAAGAAATTAAGTAACTTTGAAACTAACACTTTCAGTGCATAGTACACCCTAACAGCTGTCACTTTGCATATTTGTAACTATAAACCACCAAAACTATGGCTTTCGAATTACCGAAATTACCTTATTCTTACGACGCGCTTGAACCACACATCGACGCGCGCACTATGGAGATCCATCATACAAAACACCACCAGGCCTATACCGACAACCTAAACAAGGCGATTGCAGGCACTGAACTGGAAGGGAAGACTATTGAGGAAATCTTTACCAGCTTTAGCGGCGACAACAAAGCTGTGCGCAACAACGGAGGTGGCTACTACAACCACAACCTGTTCTGGGAAATACTTTCTCCGAATGGCGGTGGCCAGCCGAGCGGTGAGTTAGCAGATGCCATCAACGAAGCATTTGGTTCGTTTGACCAGTTTAAGGAAAAGTTTAATGCAGCAGCAGCGACACGTTTCGGCTCTGGCTGGGCCTGGCTATGCGTAGCCGGTGGCAAGCTGGAGGTATGCTCTACTCCGAACCAGGACAACCCCCTCATGCCGTTTGCAGAAGGTTGTGCCGGTCAGCCGATCTTAGGCCTCGACGTTTGGGAGCACGCGTACTATCTGAATTATCAGAACCGTCGTCCGGATTACATCAACGCTTTCTGGAACGTGGTGAACTGGGAAGAAGTAACCCGTCGCTACAACGAAGCGAAGTAAGGTATACCTTATCCCTTATTAAAAGGATTAAAAGGCTCTCCTATTGCAGGAGAGCCTTTTTTGTTACACTCCCACCCGGCTTGTTTCCTATTTCCCCGGAAAATATCTAATATAGGGTATAAATAAGCGTCGCTTCTTATGGAATCAGTCCTGCTGCTGGTAGTCATTGTCCTCATGTTATGGTTATCCCGGCAACTCTCGGGTAAGCTTGACAATCACTGGCATGAACTGCATCAGCTCCGGGCAGAGATCCTGCACCTGCGGGAACAGCTCAAGCAGCAAAGCACAAAACCGGAACCGGATGTACCTGTAGCGGCTCCAAAACCAGCGCCGGAAAAACCAGAGGCGGCAATACCTGTCCTGCCGCCTATAGCACCTCCTCCTCCTACGGTGGCTATACCGCATCAGGAATCTGCCATCCGGCCTGTGCCGCGCACACAGCCCATGGAGCAGCCAAGGCCGGTGGCGGCCTTCAGTGAAGCGCCTCCTCAACCAGCCGCTCCTTCTGCTTTTGATAAGTTTCGTGAGAACCTCGACTGGGAAAAGTTTATCGGTGAGAACCTGATCAACAAACTAGGTATAGCCATCCTGGTGCTGGGTATAGGTTTCTTTGTGAAGTATGCCATCGACCAGGATTGGATAAACGAAGCAGGCCGTGTAGCCATCGGTATACTGGCCGGCGGTATATTGCTGGGAGTAGCGCACCGGCTCCGGAAAGCTTACCAGTCCTTTAGCTCGGTGATGGTGGGCGGCGGTATGGCCGTTCTGTACTTCACCATTGCCATCGCCTTCCACGAATACCAGCTCTTCAGCCAGACGGTTACTTTCCTGCTCATGGTAGGTATAACCGGCTTCACCATTTTCCTGGCAATCGCCTACAACCGCATGGAGCTGGCTGTGCTGGCGCTCGTAGGTGGTTTTGCAAGCCCTTTCATGGCAAGCACCGGCGAAGGAAATTATATTGCCTTGTTTGTGTTCATCCTCATCCTGAACCTGGGCATCCTGGTGCTGGCCAACTTCAAGAAGTGGAACCTGTTGAACTCCATCGCCTACGTCTTCACCATCCTCCTGTACGGCGGCTGGCTGACCACCCGGGTCATCGACACCCCTGACCCGCCTTATGTAGGAGCGCTGGTGTTTGCAACGCTGTTCTACCTGGTATTCTTTGCCATGAACATCGTCAACAACATCAAAGAAAGGAGACACTTTACGGCTCCTGAGATCATGATCCTGCTCAGCAACACCTTCCTGTATTATTCGGCTGGTATGTATGTGCTGCAGCATATAGCGGGCGGCAATTACCAGGGCCTGTTTACGATGGTCATCGCTGTGTTTAACTTTATTTTTGCCTACCTGCTCTACCAGAACCAGAAAGCGGACCGCAACCTGGTATACCTGCTCATCGGGCTGGTGCTTACCTTCCTGAGCCTGACCGCGCCGGTACAGCTCAAGGGCAACTACATCACCCTATTCTGGGCACTGGAGGCTGTGCTCCTGCTATGGCTCTCGCAAAAGTCGGGCATCAGGCTGATCCGGGTGGCATCGGTGGTGGTGCTGGGGCTGATGTGGTTTAGCCTGCTGATGGACCGGGACCTGTACAACCACGAGCTGTCCGGGCCCCTGATCCTGGTGCTGAACAAAGTATTCGTAACAGGTATAGTAGCCGTGGCTGCACTGGCAGCTACCCTGTGGCTGTTGCAAGGCGAACAGGAACTCATCCTGATCCGGTGGCTGCCTGCCCGGGTATACCGGGCCATAACAGGCTTTACATTGGTGCTGACCCTGTACCTGGTGCTGTTGCTGGAACTCAACTATACGCTCGACCGCCTGGCAGTGAGTTATGGCACGAAGTATTTCATACTTGGTTTCTACAACTACCTATACCTGTTTGTCCTGCTCCTCCTCAGCAGGCGCCAGCCAAACCAGTTGGTGCAACAAGGTATAGGCACGCTGGCAACGGTTGGCATTTTGCTATACCTGACGCTGCAGCACCCGCTCACCATCGATACCCGGAACGCCTACCTGCTGGATGGTAGTGAGACGCTAGGCAGTTTTATGCTCCACTACCTGCCCCTGGCGCTGGTGCTGTTGCTGGTGGCGCAATTGCTCCGCCTGGTGGCCCAGCGGGTTGGGTTTAACTCTTTGCCGGGCAAGGTTGCACTGTGGTGTGCCAGCTTTGTGGTGGTGTTCCTGGCAAGTGCCGAACTGGAGCACCTGGTGGTGTTGCATTTCTATACCCCGGGCTCGAACTTGGCGGCCTTGCTGGTGCAGATCCGTAAGATTGGTTTTCCGATCCTGTGGGGCATCAGTTCCTTTATTCTGATGATGATCGGCATGCAGCACAAGCTCAAGTCCCTGCGTATCGTGTCACTCTCGTTGTTTTTCCTCACGCTGCTCAAGCTCTTCCTCTTCGACATCAGGGGGATTTCAGAGGGTGGAAAGATCGCGGCCTTCATTTGCCTGGGCGTGCTCCTGCTGATCGTCTCGTTTATGTACCAGAAACTGAAAGTAATCATTTTAGACGATGACGCTGCCACGCCGCATGTTGCCGATAATCACTAAACCGAACCCCCTGCTCCTGTTGGTGCTGCTGGCGTGGTGTCGCGTAGCGGGGGCGCAGTCCTATACCTGGCAGGCACCTGTCGCTACCCCTGAGCAGCCGGGTTACCAGCGCATCCTGCTCAGCCCGGAGATAACGGGCCGGCTGCAACCCGACCTCTCAGACCTGCGACTGTATAACGTGAAGGGGGAGGAAGTGCCCTATCTGCTCGGGACGGAGCAGCCGCTACAGTACAGGCGACTGTTCAAAAAGTACGACATCCTGGGCTATACCCACCAAAAGGGCTGCTGCTCCGAGCTGCTGATCGCTAATCCGCAGAAACGCAAGCTCAACAACATCAGCCTGCAGATCAGTAACGCGGACGTACGGAAAGAGGTAAAGCTCAGCGGCAGCGATAACCGGCAGGACTGGTATGTGCTGAAAGAGCGGGACATCCTGTATGCCATCAACAACCGCGAAAGCACAGCCGAAGTAAAACTATTGGACTTCCCGCTGAGCGATTACCGTTACTTCCGCCTGCAACTCAACGACTCTGCCAGCGCGCCGCTTAACATTCTGCAGGCCGGCTACTACGACACCTATACCGAGGCCGGTAAGTATACCGCTATACCTGTGCAGGAGATCACCCGCCGGGACAGTGCCTCTGCCAAAAGCACCTACCTCCACCTGCGTTTTGCGCAGCCGGTTTACCCCGAGCAGCTGGAGTTCACGATTACGTCTCCGCAGCTCTATTACAGGCACGGCACCGTACAGCTACACCCTACAGAGCCAAGCCAACGCCGCCGAAGCAAACGCAGAAAACAGCGGGAGCAGCAACAGCAACTGGTGCCGTTTGTACTGAGCTCCAACGCACCGGCTCTGGTCAAACTGCCGCGCAGAAAGGTACAGGAGCTTACCATCCTCATCGAGAACGTGGACAACCGACCACTGGAGATCAGCGCGGTCAGGCCCCTGCAACTGAACCGGTACCTGGAGGCGGAGCTAGCGCCGGAGCAGGCGTATACCTTGCATTTTGGCAATCGGGAGGCAGACGCTCCGGCTTATGAGCTGCAGTACTTTCAGGATAGTATACCTGCTGCTCTGCCCGTGCTGCAGGCAGGAAAACCCACACAACTCCAGGCAACCAGCAAGCAGCGTGGCAGCGGCTCCACCCTGGCGATCTGGGCGGCTATTGCTGTCGTAGTGGCCGGCCTGGCTTACATGACCGTGCGGATGCTGCATGAAATGGACAGGAAGAAACAGGTATAGCTTTTTGCTTAGCTGCTAAAATAATCCGGAAATCGGTAGCAACGCATACGGAAGGAAAACACCTGAAACGAAAAGCCCTGAAGCAACCAATCTCGCTTCAGGGCTTTTCGTTTTGCTTGCTATACCTTACTTCTGGGCCACCTGCTGCTTCGCTTTGTAAGCTTCTACCCCGGCATCCAGGAACTTCACGAAGTTTTCCACGCTCCGGTCATAGGCAACTGGCTTGACCAACATGTTTTCGTTTTCGTCCATCAGCACGTAGTAGGGCTGGGCGTTCACGTTGAACTTAGTGATCTGGTAATCGGCGTATTTCTTGCCGATGGTTTTTTTCTCTTTGCCGTCGTAGCTGCTGGTATACCATTCGCTCTCCGGCAACTCTGTTCTGTCATCCACATACAGGGCAGCGATCACATAGTTCTCTTGAAGACGCTTCAATACTTCCGGGTGCGACCATACATTGGCTTCCATTTCGCGGCAGTTCACGCAGCCGTGGCCGGTGAAGTCAATGAAGATCGGTTTCCCTTGTTCGGCAGCGCAGCGCTTGGCCTGCTCCAGGTCATAATACCCTTTCAAACCAAGTGGCATTCCGGGCATGTCCTCGGCATACTTCGGCGTTTCACACAGTTCGTTCGCGGCCAGGCTTGTTGCGGTGCTTCCTCCCCCGCCCTGTCGCACAATGGCGTTCAGGTCGAAGTCGTGGGTAGACTGCGGCGGCAGGTAGCCGGACAGCGCTTTAAGCGGTGCCCCAAACAGACCCGGCACCATGTAGACCACAAAGCCAAACGTAGCAATAGCCAACATAAGGCGCGGCACACCGATGAACTTCAGGTCCGAATCATGCGAAAATTTGATCTTCCCCAACAGGTAAAAGCCCATCAGTGTGAAGATCACGATCCAGAGGGCCAGGTATATTTCGCGGTCCAGCAGGCCCCAGTGGTATACCTGGTCAGCGATGCTTAAGAATTTGAGCGCAAGTGCCAGTTCAATAAAGCCCAGCACCACCTTGACAGAATTCAGCCAGCCGCCTGACTTGGGCAGGCTGTTCAGCCACGATGGAAAAATAGCAAACAGGGTAAAGGGCAGGGCAAAGGCCATCGAGAAGCCCAGCATCCCGACTACCGGCCTGAGGGTTTCGCCCCCGGCGGACGCCACCAGGATACTTCCCACAATGGGACCGGTACAGGAGAAAGACACCAGCACCAGCGTGAAGGCCATAAAGAACACCCCGATGATTCCACCCCGGTCAGCCTGCGCATCCACTTTGGTAAGGAAGGAGCTTGGGAGCGTGATCTCAAACATGCCGAAGAAGGACATGGCAAAAATCAGGAATACGGCAAAAAAGATCAGGTTGGGCAGCCAGTGCGTGCTGATGAAGTTGGCCCCATCCGCTCCGAAAAGCTTGGCCACGATCGTACCCACCAAGGTATAGATGGCGATGATGGAGAAACCATAGAGCAGTGCTTTGAAGATGGCCTGGCCCCGGCTGGCGCTGCCACTCGTAAAGAAGCTCACCGTCATCGGGATCATCGGAAAAACGCAGGGCGTCAGCAAGGCACCCAGGCCAAAAACGAACGCTACTAACATAAAGGCCCACAGGCTCTGAGGTTCGCCGGTATCGCCGGCCGCTTCGCTCAGTGCCGGGGTGACTACCTCTCCGGCTCCGGCCACAACCGTATCACCCGAAGGTGCAACAGCCAGGGACTCAGCCGCCATCAGGGCGGTATCTTGCCGCACCGTTTCCGGGAGCGACGTATCCAGGCCATCAGGCGCCGTGGCCTTTTTCGGGGACTTCTCTAGTGCTGCGGCCGAAGTTTCCACAGGAGCTGCTGTAGTGGGCGTGGCTGCACCTGTGCCGGCAGTTACCTGCACCTGGCTGTTGGTGAAGCTGAAATCATCGTCAAACGGAATGCATTTGCCGTCTATGTCGGTACACACCTGGTATTCGTAAGTTCCCTTTACCACCAGAGCCGGCTGCAGCACCTTTATCTTTTGCCTGAACTGTGCGGTCCCGACAAAGTAGGTATACTCTCCTTCCCAGAGGTCATCGTATTTTTTCTTTGGGTTGACGGGCTTTATCTTGCCCACCAACTGGTAAGAGGGGTGTTTGGCAAACTTAAACTCCGTTACCATGGGTCCCAGATCCGGGTCAAAGTCTGTGGAGTAGAGGTACCAGTCCTTGTCAATCTTTACGTTGAAGATCAGTTCGACTTCCTCGCCTACGGCTACCTGTTTTTTGGAGACATCGTAGCTCCAGGAAGCCGGCTTCAATACCTGTGCCTGCGCCACTACGGCGATCAACACCAGGAGCAGTGTGGCCAGCAGTTGCCTGAAGTTATTTTTAATCGGGTGCTTCATCATGATTTTAATTAAGAGCTTCTGACAAGTGGATAGACTGGCAGAACAGGTCTTGCGCGCGCAAACAGTATACCACTTGTTTAACTCACTACAAAAGTATGGATTTTTAGCCGAATGCGATACCTGCCCGCCAAGGGCTGGCCTCATCTGAAGACATAAAGCATCCTACTGCCTGCTAATGCACCCTCAGTTACCCCAGATAACATACCTTGGGCAGTGCGGGTTTCCTTTGTTTACCCCTCTTCAGAACCGTAGTCTTATGCCTGTTATAACTGTTGTTCTTCTCCGGTGCCGGCTTATTCATTTTCCCTGAAAAGTGCCTTTAAAAGCCGTATGCACGCATAACAAGTTATTGAGAGGCATTTGTCTGCCCTTTACCCCCGCCTACCTGACGTTCACCAACAAAGAAAAATTTAGCCGCCTGAGCAGGAATTTATCGAACGCACAAAATGTATCTTTCCTATAAGTTTATTAACAATACACATACTCACTAATTATGCATACAAACCTTCAGCCACAGGCATCATCAGCCCTGAAGACAGAATGTGGAAAAGAGTTTGGCTACTGTTTCAAGGCAATCAAGCTGGTACGTGACGAGCATTATAATTTCCATATAGTATACAAGACTTTTTCCAATGAGTACATCTACTCCTTTTGCAATCCCTTCCAGGACACTGATTCAGCGCATGCTTACACATTAATATCTGAGGAGGAGGCAAAGGCCATCTTTCAGAGCCGTCTCTCCGAGGAAAATGCCCGCGAGTTGTTTTATACCGCACCGGCATCTATTATGCGAGTTCTTTCCTGATTATCTGAAAAAGTGTCCTAAAAAAAGGTGTCGCAAGGCACCTTTTCTTTTTTATTTCAGCTCCCCTGGTTCAGCTATACCTGCAGCCTGCCGCTGCGTACCCTGCTACTCCTCCGGACAGGTATTCTGCATTATAATACCTACATATATAGCAAAAGAACGTATTTTGATTAATTTTACGCTGCAGGCAATGTAAACTGCGGAGACTCTCTATGCTTCTGAACGTTCTATTCACTATCCTTCTGGTATTGCTCAACGGCTTCTTTGTGGCCGCCGAATTTGCGATCGTTAAGGTACGGGCTTCACAGATAGAGTTGCGCGCGCAGGCAGGAAGCTCTATGGCCAAACTGGCCCAGCACATGCTCACCCACCTCGATGCCTACCTGTCTGCCACACAGCTGGGTATAACGCTTGCTTCTCTGGGTCTGGGTTGGATAGGCGAAAGCGTCGTATCCCAGATCGTGATCAATATCATGCATTTCTTTGGCTTCCAGGGAGGCGAGGCGCTGGCCCACCGGATTGCCCTGCCTATTTCTTTTGCGATTATTACCGTGCTGCACATCGTGTTCGGCGAGTTGGCACCCAAGTCGCTGGCCATACAACGCTCCGAAGCAACAACGCTGGCCATCACACTTCCGCTTCGCTTCTTCTATTACTTGTTCAGGCCCTTCATCTGGATCCTGAATGGTTTTGCCAACATGGTGCTCCGATCGATGGGAATCAAACCGGTACATGGTGCCGAAGTGCATTCGGCAGAGGAACTGCGCCTGCTCTTTGAACAAAGTGCCGAAGGAGGTGTTCTGATGGATTCGCAGCACGAGCTCATCGAGAATGTGTTCGAGTTCAATGAGCGGATGGTGAAGCAGATCATGGTGCCCCGCACCCGCATGGTGGCCATTGACGTGAACATACCGGAGCCGGAGTTGATGGAGATCATCTTTGAGGAAGGCTACTCCAGGTTACCGGTCTACAACGGCTCCATCGACAACATCGTGGGAGTGCTCTATGTAAAGGACATCCTGAGCATCATGCGCCTGGGCGAGCCAATCATCATCGAAAAGCTCATGCGCCCTGCTTACTTTGTGCCTGAAACCAAGAAGATCAACCGCCTGCTGCACCAGTTCCAGCGCCGCCACATGCACATGGCCATCGTGACAGATGAGTTTGGAGGTGTGTCGGGTATTGTCACGATTGAAGACATCATAGAAGAACTCGTGGGCGAGATACAGGATGAGTACGATGAGGAAGTTCCGATCGTGGAGCGCCTGAGCGATTTTGAATACCGGGTGAACGGCGCGGCTCCTGTTTCGGACGCCAACGACTACCTGCCCTACCACCTGCCGGAAGGGGAAGACTACGAAACAGTGGGCGGCCTGGTGACCATGATCTACGGACACATACCTGAAAACCTGAACGAAATAGCAGACTTCAATGAGTACGAGATACAGGTGCTGGAGAAGTCTGACCGGCGGGTTGAGTGGGTATTGTTTAAAATAAAAGAGGAGTTTCACGTAGGCATCAGTCCCCAAACCGAAGAGGTATGAAGCGGCACGAAAGCCTGGCCCCCATCTCACGGCAGCACCACGGCGGACTGTTGACAGCCCGGCTGCTGCAGCTGAATGCCCCGCCCTACAAGGGTATGCCTACGACAACGGAGGGCAAGCGGGCGTATGTCCTGCAATTCCTGGAAGAGCACCTGCGACCTCATTTTAAACTGGAAGAAGAGACGGTCTTTAAAACAGCCAAAGCAGCTGCCCCGCACCTCGGGGAGCAGGCCGAAGCCTTGGAGGCGGAACACCGCCAGCTGGAGCAACTCATACTGGCCCTGCCTGCGGCAATGGAAGCTACTTTGCCTGCCCAACTGGATGAAACAGGGCGCCTGCTGGAGAAGCACATCCGGACCGAAGAGCGTATTTTCTTTGAAATGCTGCAAGAAGAGTTGCCTGAAGCCACTCTGCAGCTATTGAAAGAGCAGGTAGAGCAACACCTGCTGTAAGCTATACCTCCTGCCCCGTAAACCAGCCGCTGTACATCACATAGTTGTTGGCCACCTTGTCCAGGCCGGCGATCTGCTCCTGGCTCAACTGCTTCACTTTTTTGGCCGGTATACCTGCGTAGATATAGCCTGACTCGCATACCGTATTCTCCAGCACAATGGCCCCTGCCGCCACAATGCATTTTTGCTGTACCAGCGCGTTGTCCATTACGATCGCTCCCATACCTATGAGCACATTATCTTCCACAGTGCAGCCGTGCACGATGGCATTGTGCCCGATGGATACGTTGCTGCCTATTGTAGTGGCCGCTTTCTGGTACGTGCAGTGGATCACAGCCCCATCCTGTATGTTGGTCTTGTTGCCGATCCGGATCGCATTCACATCGCCCCGGATGACGGCGTTGAACCACACCGAGCACTCGTTGCCCAACACCACATCCCCCACGATGGTGGCATTTTCGGCTACAAAACAATCCTCGCCCAGCTGCGGGGCTATACCTTTCACGGGAAGTATTACTGGCATATTTTAAGTTTAGGAGTTTGAGAGGTATGAGTATAAGTTCTGAGTCACGAGTTCTGAGTTCTGAGTTTTACATCCTGTATCTCAGGTTTAGCTATTAACCATCAACAATGTAACAATTAACAATCAGCAATTTAAATCAACCGCTTCCAGGTGCCTTTGTGCAGGTTGTACTTCAGGGTGCTGGGCAGGGCTTTCCAGAAGTATTTGTTGACCTCTACGGCAAAGCTAGGTTGCATGTAGCAGTTGATCGTGCAGCCTTCGCACTCGGGTAGCCGCCCCTCCTGCTGCTTGAGCTCCTCTACGTCCTGCCCCAGGTATAGCTCCTCTAACTTACCCTGAATCGGGAAGCTTTTCTTGCCCAGGTGGTAGCAGGGCAACACCAGTTCGTTCTCCGGTGAGATGACCAGCGTCGTGCTGGCCGCCTTGCATACCGGATCGGCTACATGGTTGCCGCCGTCGCGTCGCAGCTCTATGAAGCCCTCGTTCAGGTATACGTTTTTGCGTTTCCCGAAGGCGGTCAGGTAGTTCAGTTCTTCCTCTGTCAGTTGGTCACCTACCGCTACGGTGTTGTACTCAAAAGCCGGGTTGATGATCAGCATGAGTTTGTTGGGTAGCACGATCTCCCGGTAAACTTCTTCCAGCTGGTTCAGATTGTTTTTGAACACGGTGAACAGGATATCAGGACGCTCCCCCAGCCGTTTGGCGACCTGTATCGACTCCATCACAAAGTCGTAGCAGGCCACACCCCTGCCGGCATCGTGCTCTTCCTTATGGGCCGAGTCCAGCGAAAAGTGCAGCATATCCACCTTGCCCCTGAGGCGCTCGGCCAGTTTAGGGTATAGCATGCCGTTGGTGGTGAGGGTAGTGATGAAGCCCATGTCGTGCGCCATACCCAGGAACTGGTCTATCTCGCGGTGCAGCAGCGGTTCGCCGCCCGTAAAATCGATCACCTGCACGCCCAGTCGCTTCAGGTCGCGCAAGTTACGGGCCACATCTTCGCGGGTGATATAAGGCGAAGGCTTTTCCCAGATGTCGCAGAACGAGCACTTTGCGTTACAGCGGTAGGTAACGTAGTAGTTGCAAAGTACAGGTTTCGATCGCAGGCGCATCTTTGGAGGTATGAGAAATCCAAAATTAGGAATTATGAATGAGTATATTTAATTGTTGGTTGCTGATTGTTAAATTGTTTGATGGTTGAATTGTTAATTGCTTATTGTTAATTGTATCAGGATTTGCAGGATTCACAGAGATGATTGCAGAACTGAATTTGCCAATACATAACAGGGTGCACAATTCGGACAGGTAGCGACCTGTCCCTACAAACATAAAACTTTCTAACTCCTAAACTCCTAAACTCTTTAACTTCCTAGCTTCTATGAAAAGACAAAACATATCCTCCGGCGCTGTATGGGAAGACATTGTCGGGTATAGCCGCGCCGTGCGCATAGGCCATGTAGTAGAAGTAGCCGGAACCACTGCCACAGACGGGGACCAGGTTATAGGTATAGGCAACGCCTACGAACAGACAAGGTATGTGCTCCAGAAAATAGAGCGGGCACTGCACGAGGCAGGCGCTACCTTGCAGGACGTGGTACGCACCCGCATCTTCGTCACCGATATCAGCCAGTGGGAGGAAGTTGGCCGGGCGCACGGCGAGTTTTTCCGGAACATAAAGCCAGCCGCTACAATGGTGGAAGTGAGCGCCCTCATCCAGCCTGAGCTACTGGTAGAGATAGAGGCCACAGCAATTATCACACAGGATCCAGCTTAAGGCTATACCTGCCGTCTGCCTTTTCGCACCTGACCAAGGTATAGTTGCTTTCTCTGTAGAATTATGTACTTTTCAGCGAGTTTTAATTAAAGCGAAAAACCGGATACACAACGCAACATCAGCAACTCCCCATGAAAAACCTGGTCTCCGAACGGTTTGCAATAACCGGTTTAACAACGATTGTATCCCTTTCGGTGCTGCTGCATGTCGCCATACTAATGGGCATCATCCCTTATGAGATGGTATGGGGCGGCAGGCTGCAAAGTCACGATCAGATGGTAATCTTTGAAACGATCTCTATCGTCATCAACCTGACCATACTGGTCATTATCAGCCTAAAGGCCGGCCTGATACAGGTTAAACTTCATCCAACTATACTACGTGTGGCTTTCGGGCTGTTATGCGGTCTTTTCCTGCTCAACACGGTAGGCAACCTGCTGTCAAACAACACCCTTGAACAACTGTTGTTCACGCCTTTGACTGCTATACTTGCCATACTTTGCCTCCGGCTGGCCATCAGCAAAAAAATCCCACACCACTCAGATCCTGATCATGTAGGCAAGTCCGCCAAAGCATAATCCGGCACACTTCCTGCAATAACGGGAAGCCGTCCGGCCACCTACCTTGCGCTGCTTCGCCTTCACTTCCGTGGCTGTCACACCCGGACATAGTAGCATGCAAAATTAAAATAATACCATAAAATCATACATTGCACCCTATATTTGCAGGGTTACGTACTAAATAGCTATCGCAACATCGTTATACTGAGACCTGTATAAAAGGGAACGATAACGATGTTTGACTTAAAGAGATAGCTATGAGAATTTTCATTCTAACCATATGTACCCTGTTTGCCATGAGTACGGCGGCACAGGCGCAGATTACGGGAGGTATAAAAGCAGGTGTTGGATCGGCCAACGTGGCTGTCCGGGACGTGATCAACAACCCGTCCGATTATGCTAAAAAAGAATCCGTAACGAGTTATCATGCCGGTGCCTTTGCCCGCATCAGCCTGCTGGGCCTCTTCATACAACCGGAGGCGGTGTTCACACAGACGGGCGGACGCCTGGAGTCTGGACCGGATGCCACTTTAGCCAACCAAGTGGCGGAGATTGAATTCAACCGGCTGGATGTGCCTGTTATGGCAGGTGTCAGCATTGCGAACCTGGTGCGGGTGCAGGCAGGTCCGGTAGCATCTATGCTGCTCAGCGCCAAACAGGACGGCGAGAATATCAAAAGCTTTATGGAGAAATCGGATTGGGGCTACCAGGCCGGCGTAGGTATAGACATCCAGAAACTCTCCATTGACCTGCGCTATGAGCGTATCAACAAGACCTACGAGAACAGTACCGACCAGAGCAAGTATGACCTGGCAAACCAACAGCTGTTGCTTAGCTTAGGCCTGAAGCTGTTTTAAGGGATTACCTATACCTGTCAACACAAAAGAGCCGCTGCAGAAACTTATCTGCAGCGGCTTTTTCTTTTAATTTATACCTTCAGCTTATGGCTGCGGCATATATAAGCCGGCACCCGGGCCAAGTGGCAGGCCCAGCAAGATCCAGATGATGAACAGGATGGTCCAGCCAATGAAGAAAGCCACGGTATAAGGCAACATCGTGGAGATGACCGTACCGAGACCGGCTTTCTTGTCATACCGTTGAATAAAGGCTACAATCAGGGCGAAGTACGACATCATCGGGGAAATAATATTGGTTACACTATCCCCGATACGATAGGCCGCCTGCGTAAACTCCGGCGTGTAGCCCAGCAGCATGAACATCGGGATAAATACCGGCGCCATGATGGCCCACTTGGCAGAAGCTGAGCCCATCACCATATTGATCATTGCCGCTACCAGAATGAAGGTGATCATCAACGGGATACCTTCCAGCCCCATCGTTTTCAATACCCCGGCACCGTTGATGGCCAGTATAAGCCCCAGGTTGGTCCAGTTGAAGTAAGCCACGAACTGCGCCGCAAAAAACACCAGTACAATGTAAGAACCCAATGTCTCCATAGACTTGGCCATGCCACGCATCACGTCGCTGTCGTTGCGGATGGTCTTGGCACCCACACCATAGGCTATACCTGCCACACCAGCCAGTATAAAGATAAAGGCCACAATGCCCGACATGAACGGAGAGTGCAGTATCTCGTTTGTTTCAGGATCGCGCAGGTAGCCGTTCTCCGGTATGAGACCACCCAGTATGAAGGCAACCAAAAAAAGAATAGCAATCGTGGCGTAGAGTAAGCCGCGTTTTTCCTGCGCATTGAGCCGGTCTATACTTTGCGGCTTCTCATCTCCTTCATACTCGCCCAGGCGCGGGACCACTACTTTCTCGGTCACCCAGGTACCCAGGGCCGAAATGAGGAAGGTAGACACGAACATGAAATAATAGTTGGCAGCCGGGTTCACCAGGTAGTTCGGGTCAATGATCCGGGCTGCTTCTGTAGAGAGGCCCGCCAGCAGCGGGTCCACGGTGCCTAGCAGCAGGTTGGCGCTATACCCACCCGACACACCGGCAAATGCTGCCGCCAGACCAGCCAGCGGATGACGGCCTGCCGCCAGGAAAATAACAGCCGCCAGGGGCACCAGCAGCACATACCCCACTTCAGATGCCGTGTTCGACATCACACCGGAAAACACAATTACAAAGGTGAGCAGGCGCTTCGGCGATGAGAGCACCACCAGCCGCAGCACGGCCCCGATTAGCCCCGTTCCCTCGGCTATACCTATACCCAGCAGAGAAACCAGTACAGTACCCAGCGGTGCAAAATTGGTAAAGTTGGTCACCATGCGCGTCAGGATCATGTGGAGCCCTTCGGTAGAAAGCAGGTTAACCGGTGTTACCGTCTCGCCCGTGCCCGGGTGCACCACCGCCAAATCAAACAGGCTGGCTACCCACGACAGGATAATAACGAGCAGCGCGAAGCCGGCAAACAGGGTGGCAGGGTGTGGCAGGGCATTTCCGATACGCTCCACCACCGAGAGGAACTTATCAATTCCAGACTTCTTTTTCTGAACTTTAGTCATAAAGAGGTTAAATTTAGGGCTCCCGGTAACGCAACCCTCTTAAGGTATAGGCGCCGGGCATCAAAGGCCATGGTCGTTGTGAATGAGGTTCCGAAATTGACCAAAATTTCTTACCCTCGCAAATTTTAGCAAAAAGCCATACCTTCGTTTACCAACAATTCCTTGAATTTCCCATGATTGCACCCCTTCAGCCCGGCGATAAAATCGCCATCATCGCTACCGCCCGAACGATTAGCCGCGAAGCCATACAGCCTGCCGTACACATCCTGCAGCAATGGGGGCTGGAGGTAGAAGTGGGACCAAGTGTAGGCGCTACTTACCATGTGTTTGCCGGTGACGACGCCCTGCGCCTGCAGGACCTGCAGCAGGCCCTTGACCGGCCTGAGATCAAAGCCATCCTCTGTGCCCGCGGCGGCTATGGCACCACCCGCATTCTGGATCAGGTAGATTTCAGCCATTTTGAGCGTCACCCCAAATGGATAGTCGGGTTCAGTGACATTACCTCCCTGCTTTGCCACATCCATAGTTTAGGTATAGAGAGCGTGCACGGCATCATGCCGCTGCTGTATCCGACAGGTACGGATGCAGCACTTGACAGCCTCCGGAAAGTATTGTTTGGCGAAGAACTGCAGTACCAGACGGCACCGCATGCCCTCAACCGCACCGGCCTCGGGGAAGGCGAATTGGTAGGCGGCAACCTGGCCCTGCTGCACAACGTCTCCGGCACCCGCTCCGACTTCAGCACACGCGGCAAGATCCTATTTTTGGAGGATGTGGATGAATACCTCTACAACATTGACCGCATGATGGTGCACCTCGACCGTGCCGGAAAGCTGGAAGGATTGACCGGGCTTATCGTCGGCCACTTCAGCGACATGAAAGACAATGCTATACCTTTCGGGAAAGACGCTTACGAGATCATAGCCGAACACTCCGGCAGGTATAACTACCCCGTTTGCTTCGGCTTCCCGACCGGCCACGAGCCCGACAACCTGGCGCTGGTATGCGGAAGAAAGGCAAGGCTGGAAGTGACGGAGAGTGGAGTAAAGCTGGAGTACGTTTACTCTATATAACATGCTATATTGG
>NZ_JSYF01000402.1:0-2536 GCF_054824225.1 Pontibacter sp. HJ8 | reverse complement strand
GAGCAGAAGGTATACTTTTGACTGAGAAGGAAGTAAAGCATTGTGAAGGCCAAAGCGCCTGCTCAGAACATGAGCAGGCGCTTTGTTTTTCAGGCCACTGAGCTCCCGGACTGAATAACAAAGCGCCTGCACTCTCGTTATTATTTGAAAGGCAGCTGCCTTTTAGTTTATTTTTTACACATAAAGCACAAACACTATGAGAACGAAACTGGATTATAGCAGCCTGGGCGAGGCGAAGAGCAACTATAGCAGCAATAAAGGAAACTACAGCAGTACGAAAGGTATGGACAGCAGCACCAACTCATCGGTGCGTCAGATCAAGGACAAACTGACCAGTACAGGCTCTAGGCAGGAAAGCGGCTCCGCAGGAACTATCGCCCTGGGTTTGCTGGCAGGTGCTGGTATGGGTGTGCTGGCAGGTATACTCATAGCGCCTGACAAAGGGAAGACAACACGCAGAAGAGTGGCCGACTCAGCCTCCTGGGTAGGCCGTGGTATCACAGAAGCGTTTGGCAGCAAGAGTAAAATGGGATCCTGGGTTGGAAAAGGGGATAGCAAACAAGAAGACAGTACCATCGACAACATGATACAAGACGCAAGGTATAAGGATCGTAAGTGGTAGAGGTCCTCCCGATAAAACAAAAGCGCCTGCTATACTCTAGCAGGCGCTTTTGTTTTATCGGGAAGCAGGAATGTCTACTCGTCTTTTTTCTCCGGCTTCATCTGCGGGAAGAACAGCACATCCTGAATGGAGTGCGAGTTGGTCATGATCATGCTCAGGCGGTCTATACCTATACCCAGGCCAGCCGTTGGCGGCATGCCGTACTCCAAAGCACGCAGGAAGTCTTCGTCCAGCACCATGGCCTCCACGTCGCCACGCTTGCCCAGTTCCAGCTGCTCCTCAAAGCGGGCGCGCTGGTCGATCGGGTCGTTTAGCTCCGAGAAAGCGTTACAGATTTCCTTGCCGTTGCAGATCGCTTCAAAACGCTCTACCAGGCCCGGCTTGCTGCGGTGCTTCTTGGCCAGCGGGCTCATCTCCACCGGGTAATCGGTGATGAAAGTCGGCTGGATCAGGTAGGGTTCGCAGGTCTCGCCGAAAATCTCATCGATGATCTTGCCTTTGCCCAGTTTCGGATCCACTTTTATACCCAGTTTTTCGGCTGTCTGGCGCAGTTCCGGCTCTTCCATCTCGGAGATGTCGATCTTGGTGAAGTGCTCGATGGCCTCAAACATGGTAAAGCGCTTCCAGGGACGCTGGAAGTTGATGATGTTCTCACCTACCTGTACCTGGGTAGTACCGTGCAGGTCCATGGCAACTTTCTCCACCATTTCCTCTACCAGATCCATCATCCAGTTGTAGTCTTTGTAGGCCACGTATAGCTCTACCTGCGTGAATTCCGGGTTGTGGAATCGGCTCATACCTTCGTTGCGGAAGTCCTTGGCGAACTCAAACACCCCGTCGAAACCGCCTACGATGAGGCGCTTCAGGTATAGCTCGTTGGCGATGCGCAGGTATAGCGTCATGTCCAGCGTGTTGTGGTGCGTCTTGAACGGACGGGCTGCCGCTCCGCCATACAGTGGCTGCAGGATAGGGGTCTCCACCTCCAGGTAGCCTTTGTCGGACAGGTAATGGCGCATGGAATTCACCAGCTGCGTACGCTTGCGGAAGGTCTCGCGCACGTTCGGGTTCACGATCAGGTCCACGTAACGCTGGCGGTAGCGCAGCTCCGGGTCACTGAAAGCGTCGTACACGTGCTCCACGCCATTCTCGTCCACCTCCCGCTTCACGATGGGCAGCGGCTTCAGGGATTTGGTCAGGATCTTCAGCTCCGTCACGTGTACCGAGATTTCGCCTACCTGCGTCACGAACGCAAAGCCCTTGATGCCGATGAAGTCCCCGATGTCAAGCATTTTCTTGAACACGGTGTTGTACATGTCCTTGTTCTCGCCCGGTGCGATGTCGTCGCGCGACACGTAAATCTGGATGCGGCCGGTGCTGTCCATGAGTTCGGCAAACGATGCCTTGCCCATTACACGGCGGCTCATCAAACGGCCGGCAAGCGTTACTTCCTGGTAGTTGTTCTTCTCTTTATCGAAATTTTCCTTTATCTCTTTGGCAGTGGCAGTAACCTCAAAAGTCTCAGATGGATAGGGGTTGATGCCCATTTTCTCCAGCTCTTCTCGCTCGTGGCGTCTGCGTAGTTCCTGTTCGCTCAGTTGCATGCGATTTTGTACTAAATGTGTCCGTTATGAATAAACCGTAAAATTGCTAAATAAACAGCAGCTTTTAAACATATAATTGCCGAATGTTGGTGATCTGACGGAATTGCTGAGTAGCTAAATCAATATAGAGTACGGAATTCTGTTTTTGCTGGCGTAGCAACCTGTATTCCAGTGCTCTTATACCTACCGTTTCCAAGTTGGCTTCAGCTCACGGGGTATCTTCTATACCTGTACCTGCTGCGTAGCTGAGGCTTTTGCTCATTCCACCTGACGTTGTTGTATAGCTTCACCTGCCGGTGGGGCCTCACTTTTC
>NZ_JSYF01000401.1:0-3710 GCF_054824225.1 Pontibacter sp. HJ8 | reverse complement strand
AATCAGTTGCTGACCCGGTTTGATCGCGCTGTTCTTCAGCTTATTCAGTTTCTTGATCTGCTCTACGGTTAACCCCTCGTGGCGCTGCGAAATAGTCCAGAGTGTATCGCCTGGCTGCACATGGTAGATGAACTTGTCGGGCTGTGACTTGCTCTCCGCAGGCGTTTTGTTTACAACTGTCTTTACCGCAGAAGCAGATGTTTTGCCGGATGCCGGTTCAGCAGAAGCCAGCATGGTGGAAGTACGTTCCGCCACCGGCTGCCATACCCGGAGTTTTTGCTGGGCCATGATCGTAGTTCCGCGCAGCTCGTTCCATTCCTTCAGCTGCTCTACCGTGACGTTGTGCTGGTTGGCGATCTTGAGCAGGTTATCGCCGCGGCGCACGGTATAAAGCTTCTGCTCCAGGCTATCCTGTTTTGTAGCGGATGCCAGCAGGACGGGCGCCTGAGCAGGTATAAGCTCCTTTACAGGAGGAAGGGAAGGGGCAGCTGCCAGCAGGATGCAACTCTCTTCTGCGGCCAGGAGCGATGCCCGGCTGGCCGGTATTTTCAGTTTGTAGTTTTTGATGTGCTGAGGCAGCAGAGGCTTCCTTATCTCAGGGTTCAGTGCCAGCAGGGCCTGGGTATCCAGGTGCAGTTCAGCAGCCAGCTTTTCCAGATCCAGCGCCTGGTTTACTTCCAGGTGGGTATATTCGGGCGCATACAGGATGGAGTCGGAGAAGATGTTGTGCTCCGGCGCATACTTCATGGCGTAAATGACAGCCGTCATGGACGGTATGTAGTTGCGGGTTTCTTTGGGCAGGTAAGGGTAAATCTCCCAGAACGTTTTTTTGCCGCCACCGGCACGTCGTATCGCTTTATTTACATTGCCCTGGCCGCAGTTGTAAGCTGCCATGGCCAGCTCCCAGTCACCATAGGTACGGTATAGCCGGCTCAGGAAACGCATGGCGGCATCCGTCGACTTTTCCACATCCATCCGCTCGTCGATGTGCTGGTTATGGTGCAGGCCATATTCTTTGCCGGTAGCAGACATGAACTGCCAGGGGCCTACAGCCCCCGCCCATGAAGCTGCTTTGGGGTTTAGTCCGGACTCCACGATCGAGAGGTACTTCATATCCTGCGGCATGTTGTACTTCTTGAGGTACTTCTCATAGATCGGGAAGAATACATTTTCGCGCGTGATCATCGTGCGGGTATACTTCCGGTTACGAACGGTGAAGTAATCGATGTGATTTCGTACAGATTTGTTGAATACTAGCGGAATATCTGATTCGATGCAGCTCAACCGGTCCATGATAACGTCATCCGGCTCATAGGGGATATGCTCCACCAGCAGGGCCAGGTCTTCCTCAGACAGGAAGGTGGTGTCTGCTTTGGGTTTGAGGGAGTCTTTCGCTATCGGTCTTTCAGGTCTAAGGTTGAAAGCCTGGGCATGCGTGACCCCCATGCTGCCAACAATAGCTGCAAGTGCTGCAAAGAATTTAAAATAAGTCATTATGATTTATGCTTCAACGGTTATCTTATCCAGGATATAATTCGAGAAAGCAAGCAGTTGCGGCTCCTCGAATGAGCGGGTCATTAACTGTAACCCGATGGAAAGGCCATTTGCATCGCGACCAACCGGTATAGAGATGGCTGGAACTCCGGCAAGCGAGGCCTGAACCGTAAAGATGTCAGCTAAATACATAGCCAACGGATTCGCCGTATTCTCTCCTATCTTGAAAGCGGTGGTAGGAGCAGTAGGCAATATAAGAAAATCATAATTCTTGAGCAACTCATCCGTCTTCTCTTTTATGAGACGTCTGACACGCTGCGCCTTGGTATAGTAGGCATCGTAATAGTCGGCGCTGAGGACGAAAGTACCCAGCATGATGCGGCGCTGTACTTCCTGGCCGAAGCCTTCAGCACGCGTTTTCTTGTAGAGGGAAGTCAGGTCCGTGGCATTGCTGCTGCGGAAACCATACTTTACCCCATCAAAGCGGCCCAGGTTGGAGCTGGCTTCGGCTGTGGTCAGGATGTAGTAGGTAGGCACCATGAAGTCCAGGTATGGGAACTCAACGGCATCCACCTGGTGACCTGCTTCCTGCAGCATGTCCTTGACCCCGAGTAGAGTTTCTTTTACTTCGGTGTCCAGGCCTTCGCTCTCAAAGCAATCACGGATATACCCTATTTTATATTTTTTGTCTGTGTGAAGAAGCTGGCTGTAGGCCGGCACTTCGCGGTGGCTGACCGTGCTGTCAAATTCATCGCTACCTGCCATCACTTCCAGCAGCAGCGCCGCATCCTCCACGCTTTTGGTAAGCAGACCGATCTGGTCAAAAGAAGATGCATAGGCAATCAGGCCATAGCGGGAAATGCGGGAATAGGTCGGTTTGAAACCAATAACGCCACAGAAAGAGGCAGGCTGACGCACCGATCCGCCCGTGTCAGAACCGATAGAGGCCAGGCACAGGTCTGCCTGCACGGCAACGGCTGACCCGCCGGATGAACCACCCGGCACGCGGGAGTGATCATCGGCATTGAGTACCGGACCAAACGACGAATTCTCGTTTGAGGCGCCCATCGCAAATTCGTCGCAGTTCTGGCGTCCGATGATAATCGCATCTTCGGCTAACAGGCGCTGTACGGCCGTAGCGGTATAGAGTGATTGAAAGGAATTGAGGATCTGGCTGGAAGCCTGCAGGCTGTGCCCTTCGTAAGCCAGCACATCTTTCAGGCCAATGACCATACCGGCAAGTTTGCCGGCAGTGCCTAAAGCTATTTTCTTGTCTACAGCAACAGCCTGGGCCCGTGCTTCTTCTTCAAAAACTTCAAGAAAAGCATTCAACTCAGGCTGCTGCTTGATGTTGTGCAGGTATTTTCCTACCAATTGCAGGCACGAGAGCTGCCCGGAGGCAATGTCTGTGCGGATGTCACGTAGCGAATTGTATGGTCTCAAACTATTCGGGCTTGTTAATGTCTTTGATGGAGCGCTCTATCTCGTTCCGGATCTGACTTTTGGCGTCATTAAACTCGCGCATACCCCGCCCTATTGAGCGGGCTATACCTGGAAGCTTGTCTGCGCCGAACAATAGAAGTACTGCCGTTATAATAACAAGCATTTCTCCTCCCCCCAGGTCTGCCAGGAAGAGGAGAATTGTACTAAGATTCATAAACGCTTATGCTGAAAGATTACTTTGTCTGGTTGTTGTCTTCCTTGACAGAGTTCTCGATGTCAGATTTGATTTCTTTGGTGGCATCTTTAAACTCGCGAATACCGCGTCCCAGGCCTTTGGCTAGCTCTGGAATGCGCTTGGCGCCGAACAGCAACAGGATAGCAAATAAAATCAGGACTACCTCAGTGCCGCCTAAACCTCCGATAAATGCAAAAATGTTGGTATAAACCATGGTCTTAAATTTTAAGATGAATCGCTACAAAATTAAAGCTATATTTTAAATAAACTCACAAAACGACAGATTAGTTTAACGCTTAGCCATTCTGTTTCTATACCTTAGTGCAGAAGTGTGTGCGAAAAGATGTGCTACTTACGAAGCTGGAACCGGACCGGATTGCCTGATCAGGCAGGTATAGCGGGAAAACTTTTTGGGCAGGTGTTCGTAGAGATTGGCAAAAAGCACTGTACCGGCCACAAACCATGCTTTAAGTAATAATTTCTCTACCGGTGCCCTGTATTCTGCTACTTGCTTTGGGCTGTTTCCCAAAATGACAAT
>NZ_JSYF01000400.1:0-2653 GCF_054824225.1 Pontibacter sp. HJ8 | reverse complement strand
AAGGGGTTGCTTTAAGTGATTGTAACCTATATATCGTAGCCTATATAAATAAGTTTGCCCCTTTCACCGAAAACTTAGGATACCTATGAAAATAAATAGGCTACAGGATATTTACCTCCGGTTGCAGCACAATGCCAAATTTTTCCTGCACAGATTGAATAATATCATGGGCCAGCGCCAGCACCTTTTCACCCTCAGCGCCACCATAGTTTACGAGTACCAGCGCCTGGTTTTTATGTACACCATAGTTGCCGATTACTTTTCCTTTCCAGCCGCATTGCTCAATCAGCCAGCCTGCAGGAACCTTCACAGTTGTTCCGGACACAGGATAGGCGGGCATATCCGGGTGCTTTACTTTGAGCACATCAAAGAGCAGGGTCGGTATCTCGGGGTTTTTGAAGAAGCTACCGGCATTGCCAATCTGGGCAGGGTCAGGGAGTTTGCTGCGGCGTATGTGGCAAACGGCAGCGCTTACGTCGTGAATGGTAGGCTGCTGCACCTGCATTTCTTCCAGTGTGGTCTTGATGGCGCCGTACGAAGTATTGAGCTGGTGCTGCTTGTGCAGCTTGAGTACAACCGCTGTCACAATGTATTCTCCTTTTGCTTCATGCTTGAACACACTCTCGCGGTAGCCGAACCGGCAGGCTTCGCCATCGAAGGTATGGAGCTCGCCTGTTGCCAGCTCTACCGCTTCCAGCTCATAAAATACGTCCTTCAGCTCTACGCCATAAGCGCCGATGTTCTGCAAGGGAGCAGCCCCTACAGTGCCAGGTATAAGGGAAAGGTTTTCGATCCCACCCAGGTTATGCTCCAGGCAAAACAGCACCAGGTTGTGCCATACCTCTCCGCCGCCTGCTCTTACATAAGCAAACTCCTCATCCTCCCGTACCACTTCCATACCTTTGATGCCGTTCAGCAGCACGATGCCATCAAAGTCTTTGGTGAAAAGCACATTGCTGCCACCTCCCAGGATAAGTTTGTTCTCTTCCCGGATCTCTGGCCGTTGTAAAAGCTCCTGCAGCTCCTGCACGCTGTCGAAACGTGCAAAATGTTTTGCTTTGACGTCTATGCCAAAGGTGTTGTAGGATTTGAGGGAGAAATCTGACTCGAATTTCATAAGCGGGTATTTCCTGCAAAAATAAGCTTTAATAGTTAGAAAATTAAAAAGTTGGAAAGGTTGGAAGTTAAAGTTCTGAGGTTCGGGTGCTGATTTACGAGTAAAAACCTACATAATCAGGGTAAACTCAGAATTCATAACTCAGAACTCAGCACTCGATTTTGTATCTTTGTGACTTATTTAAGGACAGAAAATGGCAAAATCAATTTCGAACGGCAACTTCAATATGGTCGCCACCACACTCTCCGGTCTGGAGGAAGTACTGGCTGAAGAACTGCGCGCCCTCGACGTAGAATATATCAAAGTAGGCAACCGCGCTGTGAGTTTTTCCGGCAGCCAGCGCCAGATGTATGAAGCGAACCTGTGGTGCCGTACCGCTATCCGTATCCTCAAGCCGATCCGCAACTTTAAAGCCCGCGACGAGAAAGACCTCTATGAGCAGGTACAAAAGACGAACTGGTCGGAATACCTGGACCTGAAGCAAACCTTTGCCATTGATGCTGTCGTGAGCCATTCTACGTTCGAGCACTCGCTTTTTGTGGCACAGCTTACCAAAGATGCCATCGTGGACCAGTTTCGTAAGGCTACCGGCGAGCGACCATCTGTGGACCGGATTCGGCCGGATGTGCGTCTGAACCTGCACATGCATGAGAACATGGTCACTCTATCGCTCGACTCATCGGGTGATTCATTGCACCGCCGGGGCTACCGCCTGCAGACCAACGTCGCACCCCTCAACGAGGTGCTGGCTGCCGGTATCATCGGCTTGTCCGGTTGGGATAAAAAGTCGCCTTTCGTGGATCCGATGTGTGGCTCGGGTACTTTCCTGATAGAGGCTGCTATGATGGCACAAAACATTGCACCCGGCATCTTCCGTCGTGATCCTTTTGCTTTTGAAAACTGGAAAGACTATAACAAGGAGCTGTTTGAAATGGTATGGAAAACGGCTGAAGTCAAAGAAAAAAGAGAACCGCAGGCCACCATCATCGGCTATGATATTGACGCAGATTATATAGCTGCTGCACGCGCTAATATCGAAAATGCTGGTCTGGAGCATGTGATAAAAATCGAGGAAGCTGACTTCTTTGAAACCGCAGCTCCGGCTAATCAAGGGGTGTTGGTGATGAATCCTCCTTATAACGAGCGTATTGTTTCGGATGACATCAACGAACTCTACAAACAGATCGGCGACACGCTCAAAAACAGTTACCAGGGTTTCGATGCCTTTGTGCTTACCGGAAACCTGGACGCAGCCAAAAACATCGGCCTGCGCGCTTCCCGTCGTACGCCGCTCTACAACGGCGCCATCGATTGCCGCCTGTTGAAGTATGAATTGTACAGAGGAAGCAGGAGGGGAGAAGTGAAAGAAGAGGAGGAGCAGGGGTAATCCTAAGCGATCGTTCTCACAATAGGAACTGCGTGAGCGTAAGCTATACCTGCTTTGTGACTTCGGCTTCATCAAGCTTCAACCTGACGTTTTTGTATAGCTTCGCCTGGCCGGCGGGTCCTCACTTTTCTCCTTGATGAGAAAAGTAA
>NZ_JSYF01000043.1:0-10601 GCF_054824225.1 Pontibacter sp. HJ8 | reverse complement strand
GACCAACGGGAGAAATCTGGTACAAGCTATGGGTATAAGCCAGATTTCTCTGCGCTACACTCGCCCTCTTCGAATCTTGTCTCGAGCATGTTCGAAATGCCAGTGTTGGGCAGATAGTCTCTCTTCAAAGGGAGCAGGGGGATGACAATCGTTAACAGGTATACATTAGCTACGAAGCTATACCTTTGAAATGGCAGCTCCAGATTTCCCTGCTCACACTCGCGGGACGCGAGGGAGAGCGAACCTATACCTGGTATCAACAAGTTAACAAGGCTGCCATTTAACCATTAAACACCAGCTGCATCTCCACCACATCATCCCAGCTGCCATCAGATTTGCGGAGCCACTCTTTCCGGAGGCCAATTTCTTCAAAGCCGGCTTTCCTGAAGAGCTTGAGACTGGTATGGTTGGAGGCGGTGACGGAGCAGTATACCTGGTGGAGATGCAGCGTTTGCCGGCAATACGTCAGCAGCAGGTCCAGTGCCTCGGCGGCATGCCCCTTGCCGCGATAGAGCGCCGAGATTACGATGCCTATACCTGCCCGCTGGTGCAGCGGGTCAAAGTCGAAGAGGTCGATCGCGCCGATGGCCTCGTGGCTGTGGTTGCAGATAACCAGGCGCAGCTGCCGGATGGTATAGATGTCCAGGGCGGCATTTTCGAGGTATTGCCCAAGCACGTATCTGGAGTACGGGGTGAGCGTGTTGCCAACATGCCAGACTGTGGTGTCATTCTCTAAGGTATACAGAAAAGTCAGGTCGCTGGGCTCCAGGGCACGCAGGTAAGTATGGTCGGATTGAAGGAACATAGGCGCTGGAGCTACGGCCGGTTATACTTTCTCCTGTATCGGCATGGTACCGGAAAACACCAGCTTGGCAGGGCCTATCAGGTAAATGTACCGGAAGCCAGCGCCATGCCGCTCGAAGGTGACTTGCAGGTTTCCTCCTGGCGTCTTCACCGATACCGGACTCTGGGCTCCTTCCAGTCCTGCCACCAGCGCACAGGCTGTCACGCCGGTGCCGCAGGAAAGTGTCTCGTCTTCTACACCACGCTCGTAGGTGCGCACATAAATATCATTATCAGAAAGGCGCTCCACAAAATTGACATTGGTGCCTTCTGCCTTGAAACGCCCGTTGTAGCGAACAGCACGGCCTTCGGCATACACATCCAGTTCCTGCACTTCGTCTACAAACCGAACGTAATGCGGAGAACCGGTATTCAGGTAATAATCTTCCCCGATTTGTTCGACACTGGTCACATCCCCCATTTTCAGCTGGATCTGGTTCCGCTCAATGTTTGCCTGATGCTCCCCGTCGGCAGCCAGGAAATAAGCCACGTCCTCAATCACGCCCAGTTGCTTGGCAAATCGTACGGTACAGCGTGCTCCGTTGCCGCACATGGAGCCCAGACGGCCATCGGCGTTGAAGTATACCATCTCGAAATCGTAGTCCGGGTGATCCTGGAGCAGGATAAGGCCATCGGCACCAATACCGGTGCGTCTGTTACAAAGGCTTTTTACCAGCTGTTCATCGTCTGCAGGAAAGGTTAGTTTCCGGTTGTCGATCATCACGAAATCATTGCCGGTACCCTGATATTTATAGAAGCTTAGTGGCATAATGTTGAAACAATTAAAACAGCTGTTGCGTGCAATTTTCAGGCGCGGCATATAATTCGTAATTTGCCGTCACATGGCGCAAGCCGGATATAAACAGCAAATATATGTATTCCTTTTTAACAACAGAAAACTGGGCTGACTACGAACTGGTTGACTCCGGAAATTTTGAAAAGCTGGAACGATTTGGGGCGTATTATGTGGCTCGCCCTGAGCCGCAGGCCATCTGGGACAAACACCTGCCGGAGCAGGAGTGGCAGCGTATGGCGAATGCTACGTTTACCCGCGACAAAGGCAGCCAGGAGAAAGGCCAGTGGAAACTGAAGAAAGGAATGCCCGAGCAGTGGCACATCGACTACCAGTACAACGGGCTGAAGCTTCGTTTTAGGCTGGGTCTCTCCTCGTTCAAGCACGTGGGGCTGTTTCCGGAGCAGGACAGCAACTGGAAATTCATCTACGACAATACCCGCAGCCTGAAGACCAAGCCGCCGAAGGTGCTCAACATGTTTGCCTATACCGGTGCCGCCTCGCTGGCTGCCAAAGCAGCCGGCGCCGACATCACGCACCTGGACTCGGTAAAACAGGTGAACTTCTGGGCCCGCGACAACATGGAAGCCAGTGGCCTCGACAACATCCGCTGGATCGTGGAAGATGCCATGAAGTATGCCCGCCGCGAAGTGAAGCGTGGCAACACCTACAACGGCATCATCCTGGACCCGCCCGCTTATGGCCGCGGCCCGAACGGCGAGAAATGGCACCTGGAAGAAGAACTAAACGAGCTCATCAAACTCTGCCAGCAGATGCTCGACAAAACCGATTATTTCCTGGTGATCAACCTCTACTCTTTGGGCTTCTCCGCTCTGATATTGGACAACCTGATGCGCCAGACGTTCGGGGAGCAGATCAGGAACGAAGAACTGGGCGAGATATATCTGCACGACCGAGGGGAACGGAAATTACCGTTGGGGACATTCTTTCGGTTTAGTTCGGTAGGGAGGTAGGGTGATCTATTTTAAAAAGATATACCAGGTTATTAAAACCTTTACCTTAATTTGATTTTCCCCTAGTCTCAATCCTTCAAAATGAAAAAATCTATACTGTTTTCACTAATTATAATTTTATTGTCATCCTGCGCTAAGAAACAAATAGCAAATTCCAGTGGCCAAGCCAATCAATCTCAAAGTCAACTAGAGAAAAATAATGAGAACTTGATTGGAAGAATAAGTCAAGAAACAGCAAAGGTAGGAATCGATGATAACGCACTTTTGGTTTTTGACGGTAAAGTAATAGACAAGGCTGAGCTAAAATTATTAAATGAATTGAAAGTAACTGACTTTGTAGAAATAAAGGCATTAAGTAAAGATATTGCAGTAAGGATGTACAATGAACAAGGTGAAAAAGGTGCTGTTATAATTATACCATTCAAGGATGAATTATTGGATACGGGTTACTATGAAGGTCTAACAAATGAAATTGTAGTTAAAGCTATTAGTGAGTATGAGAGTCAAGGTCTAATTAATAAAAACCCAATCCTCATAATTAATGGTGTCCCATTGCTTGGTGATGAAATTATAAATAGAATCAATGCACTTGGAGAGAATGATATCAGTAAAATTAACTTACTTAAAAAGCAGACTGCTTATAGTATATATGGGATTAGAGCCATGAATGGAGTTCTGTTGATAGATACTCAATAATCAGAATATAAAGCTTTTTCATTCTCCATAACCAATAAACCCCTATGAACAAACGCCTCGCACTTATCGACATGGGCACCAACACCTTTCACCTCCTCATCACCGAGGTGGACGAAAACGGCCAGTTGCAGGATATCGTCAGAACGCAACTACCGGTGCGCCTCGGGCAGGGAGGTATAAGCAACGGAGCCATCGCGCCGGAAGCCTATGAACGGGCCATGAAAACGCTGAAAGACTTCCGCAAGCAGATTGATGAGTATGGCGTGGAGACGGTGCGGGCTATGGCAACCAGCATGGTGCGCAATGCCAGCAACGGAGAAGACTTCATAAAAGACATCTACAAGCAAACCGACATACAGGTCGAGGTGATTGACGGCGAACGGGAGGCGGAACTGATCTACTACGGGGTGCGCTCGGCCGGTGTGCTCAACGAGCAGACGGCGCTTATAATGGACATTGGCGGCGGCAGCGTGGAGTTCATCCTCTGCAACAACCAGGAGAAATTCTGGAAACGCAGCTTCGAAATTGGAGCTCAGCGCCTGATGGACCAGTTCTTTGAGCAGGATCCTATACCTGCCGGAAGCATAGAGGCGGAAAAACGGTTCCTGGCAGAGAAACTACAGCCCCTGACAGAGGCAGTCGCCAGGTATAAGCCAACCGTACTGGTAGGCTCCTCCGGAACCTTCGACACCCTTTGCGACATCGATGCCCTGAGTAAAGGCGACAATGCACGTCGGTTGGTTCAACCTGCAGCCTCCACCCTGACCATAGCTGATTTCTACAAAATTCACCAGGAGCTGCTGCACAAAACCCACGCCGAACGCCTGGCTATACCAGGTATGCTGGAAATGCGCGTCGATATGATTGTGCTGGCCAGTATAGCCGTGGACTTTGTGCTGCAACAGTACAGCCTGCAGGAGATTCGGGTATCGGCTTATGCTCTGAAGGAGGGTGTGCTGCAACTGGCGCTGAGAGCACTTTAATCTATACCTATACCTGCTGAAAATCAAAAAGCCTGCTCATACAGCAGGCTTCTTTGTTTGGTTGATTTGCGATAGCTATACCTTATCCTTTTGCCAGTCTCTTCAGTTCTTTCTCATATGCTTTGCCCAGATTCTTCAGCTTCTTATCCCCATGCGTGTAGCTGGCTGCCAGCACTTTGGGAGACTCACTCAGATGGAGGCCAGCATCTTTGGCGGCTAACTGCCTGCCCAACTGTTCCTGCACTTTCTTGGTTTTCCCTTTGGAATAGCCCTTGTCGAGCAGCGAAGTCAGGAGTTGCAGGGCGGCCTGCTCCTCCCGTATCGTTGTAAAATGGCTCACGACGGAAGCAGTGAAAGCGAGCATATTTTGCCCTCTGGCATAATTGAACAACGAGATATGATCCAGCCCAAAACGGTTGATGGACCGGGCCAGGTAATGCTTCTCAGCTTCATCATATTTGCGGATTGCCTCCGTATAGCGGCCAATGGATACGAAGCGGCTCACGTCTTCGAGCATCTGCTGATACTCCACGGCAGGTGCAATGGCAGCAAGCCCATCATCTGCCGTAATACTGGGTATCATACAGGTATTCTTTGAGCCAGCTACTTTAATAGCAGCCTGGTAAGCCTTACCGGCAGCAATAAACTTACGATCTCTTACCAATACTCCTGCATTCTGATAATGCCTGTCATAATCAGCCTGAATGTTGAGGCACTCCTGTGTAAAGATCCGGTCGCGCAGTTGCACATACTTTGCCTGTACTTCTGTGTCTTTCTCCAGAGCATAGCGGGTACGCATGTCAGCTGCCGTGTTGGCAATGGTCCTGGCATCAGTCAGTCTGTTGTTCATCGCCTGCACATAGCCATCGCTGAGCTGACTCAGCAGCACGGGCTTGGCTGCCTGCTGCGCCAACATGCCCAACTCCCGAACCGGTTTAAAGGTATAGCCCTGCTCCAGGGCAAGCGCAGCCTCAAACTGGCTGAGCGCATACCTGTAGTCTTTCGTTTTCATCGCCTGGCGGCCTTTGTCGATGTGCTGCACGTAGTATTGGTATTTTACCTGGTTCTGCAGTTCTGCCGCCTCCGGCGCGTCGTGCAGCACGTAGTCATACTTCCGCTGAAAGGCAAAAGCTTCGTTTGCCAGCTGCTCCGCTTTCCCGAGCTCGTTTCGGCTCAAGGACTTTTTGCCTTCCTCTACCAGTCCCCGGTAATAGCCGTACACTGCCCGGCCTTCGCCATCGTTGAGTGCAGGCAGGTTGCAGCGTAACCCACCGATGGTGCTGCAAAGGGTACGGGCATCGGCATAGGCGATCAGGGCACTGTGGTAGTCGCCGCGGCTATTGAAGGTATGGCCTTCCGTCACAAAGGCACTGTAAATGTCATGGGCCAGGCCAAGCGTCATCTGTTCCGTCTCCGGGTCCACGCGCATCTGGGTAAGTATGTCCCGGGTGCGACCGGCTGCTTCACGCAGGTTGCCTCCCATAAAGTCGAGGCGTGCCAGCTGCAGGTGTGCGGGCGCAAAGCGCGGGTTAGCTTCGAGCGACTTCACAAAGTAGGCCTGCGCAGCAGCGGGACTGCCCTTTGTCAGCAGGCTTATGCCTCTGTTGTAAAACTGTTGGTCCAGTGTGGCCAAGGTATGGTTGATAGCCCGGCGGCGCTCTTTTAATACCTGGCTCAGCTGGTTGGTTTTGGGGGTATAGCGTTGCGGGTCGTACTGGTTCAGGCTGAGCTTTTCGGTGAAGCGCTTCTCCTGCAGTTGCTGCAGCATATCCTCCAGCTCACGCAGGTTGCGGTCCTGCAGCTTAATACGGTCCAGGTCTTCGGGGTTGATGCGCCCGATATCTTGTAGGGCTTTGCTTAAAGTTGCGTCGGCTGCATAGTAAGCCTGGATCAGGTTGATCTGTTCCTGCACTTTGTGCACATCGGCAGCAGTATAGATCAATTCCACACCTTCTACTTTTAAGGTATAGCCTTGGCTGCTGGCAGTATCCGGCACAGAAGTTTCCAGCACAACTGCCCCGTTTTCCGAAAAATTCACGTCTGGCAAGGTATAGCGCTTCAGCTCTTTGTTCTGGCTGTTGAGCAGCTTTACCGTCATTTTTAACTTCCCGGGCAGCAGCACATCGCCCATGTCGAATCCGCGGTAATGCACATCCCCGGTCACGGTCACTTTCTGGAGCTGGACTTTGAGTTGCAATTGGTCGCCGGCGTCGGCAATGCGGGCATGCTGTTCAAAACGTACCACATACTCCGGTTTGCGGGAAGGCCGCCCTCCTTTGCCCGAAGTCGTGCTGCCATCGTTGAGCAGCTGGATGATGCTGTTGCTGTTCGTCTGGCTGCTGTTGCCGGCCGTCACTTGCTTGATGAGGAAGGCCTCAGAGGTGGTTTCTTCAAACGCAAGCCTAGTCTGCGCCTGTATGCCAAATGCTGCTATGAGTATCCAGATTAGAAGTAGAGTTCTTTTCATAGGTGTATATTTTCGCCTGATTTTGCTAAGTCAAAATCTGTTCCACATTTCTTTATATCCCCTAAAGTATATAAAAAACTATATATAAAGTGTGTGACAGGTATAAAAACGCGGTGCCGGAATCGTAGCAGGAATTGCAAGGCATTGGCTGGATTATTTTTTAATTTGCGGCCCAAACTTTATTCCTATGTACCCATACCGACAGCTCTTCGACTTTGCCCAGGAGATTTTTCTTCACATGGGCTGCTCTCCCAAAGATGCCAAATTAGCCACAGAAGTATTACTGGAAGCAGATCTCCGAGGCATTGACTCGCACGGTGTTGCCCGCCTGAGCGGTTACGTTCGCCTGTGGGAAGCCGGCCGCATCAACACAAAACCCAACATGACCATTGTGCACGAAACGCCCAGTACCGCTACGGTGGACGGAGACGGTGGCCTGGGTCTGGTGATCGCGCCACGTGCCATGGATATCGCGATGGCGAAAGCAGAGAAAGTAGGAACCGGCTGGGTATCGGTGCGCAACTCCAATCACTTTGGCATCGCCGGCTACCACGCCATGGAAGCACTTTCAAGGGATATGATCGGGATGGCCATGACGAATGCTTCTCCCCTGGTGGCGCCAACCCACTCGACACAGCGTATGCTGGGCACCAACCCGATCGCCGTGGCTATACCTGCCAAAAACCAGCCTCCTTTTGTGGCTGACTTTGCCACCACTACGGCGGCCAACGGGAAGCTGGAGATACTGCAGCGAAAAGAAAAAAACACCCCGAGCGGCTGGGTGCAGACCGCGGCAGGCCTGGGCTCGACCAATCCTTTTGAGGTACGGGATGGTGGCGCTTTGTTGCCGCTTGGCAGCACCAAGAACAGAGGCAGCCACAAAGGCTATGCCCTTGGCTCTATCGTGGATATATTCTCTGCGGTGCTATCCGGTGCCAATTACGGTCCCTGGGTGCCGCCCTTTGTGAGTTTCCTTTCTCCGCCGGATGATCCGGTAGGCAAAGGCCTGGGCCATTTTCTGGGTGCTATGCGCATCGACGCGTTCCGCCCGGCCGATGAGTTCAAGCAGCACATGGACAACTGGATCGAGACGTTCCGCAACGCGCGGGTAAAACGAGGCGAGAAAGCCGTGCTGATCCCCGGTGACCCGGAGCGCATCATGACCGCAATCCGCCTGAAAAAAGGTATACCGCTGCTGCCACCGGTCGAGAAGGACCTGGAAGAACTGGGCAAAAAATTTGGCGTAAAACTATAGCCTATGGCTGCAGGGAAGGTAGGGCAGTTTTTTTCTGCACTTGGTGTGGGCTCCACCAAACAAAGTATTCGGATGATGATGATCGCGTGGGTACTGAACCTGTTGTGGCTTATCGTGAATTATTTCTGGAATCTGGTGCCTGTCGCGGTGCTCATTGCTATACCTGCCCTGCTGCTCCTGTATGTGCTGATCGCGCTGGCTGCTTACATCTACTGGGGCGTAAAACAGGTGCGGGAACAGGACGAGCCTTACGCCAATCTGATGGTAGGAGTGATCGTGGCAGGTACACTGCTATACCTCAACTATAATTTTTTGGAATTTGTGCTTTCCGTAAGCAAGTAAAGCCGCTATAAACCAAAAGAGCTGACCCTGAGGTCAGCTCTTTTGGTTTATAGGTATAGGCATAGCTATTCTATCTTCTTACCGGCCATCGCCTGCTTGATGGATATCTGCATCACACGCTCGGCGAAGGGGCTCGTCTGCTCTTCCAGTATATCTACTGCTTTCAGAATCTGGTCTTTGCTGCCGCCTGGCAGCGTATCACGCAGGTTCTGAAGATTTGCACGGGTTAGGTTTATCTCCTCTTGCGTCAGGTGCTCGCCGTTCTTCTCCAGGAAACGCTCTACCTGGTAAAGCATCTGCTCGGCTGTCGTGCGGGCTTCGATCACCATACGCGCCGATACATCTTCCCGGGCATGCGTGATGGAATCCATCAGCATTTGCTCTACCTGCTCATCCGTCAGGCCATACTGTGGCTTCACCTCTACCTCCTGCCGCACACCCGAACGCAGCTCAATGGCTTCCACTTTCAGGATACCGTCGGCGTTGAGTATAAAATTGACATCCACTTTCGGGAAACCTGCCGGCATGGCGGGTATACCTTTCAAATCGAACTCAGCCAGCTTGCGGTTCTCTTGCACCAGGTCGCGCTCGCCCTGGTAGACCGATATCTTCATATTCACCTGCCCGTCAACGGAGGTCGTGTACTGACGTCCGGCTTTGGTTGGTATTTTGGAGTTACGCGGAATGATAGAATCCATCAGACCACCCATTGTCTCTATACCTAAGGTCAACGGCGTGACGTCCAGCAAGAGGATGTCTTTGCGGTTACCGGCCAGGATGTCTGCCTGTATGGCGGCACCTAAAGCCACTACCTCATCCGGATTAAGTGCGTTGTTGGCTGGCCTGCCGAAGAACTCCGATACCGACTCGTATACCAGCGGCACACGTGTAGAGCCGCCCACCATGATAACGGCATCGATCTGCTCCGGTGTCAGCTTCGCGTCTGCCATGGCCATACGGCAGCTATTGATTGTCTTGGCTATGATCGGCGCTATCAGCTCTTCGAAGGTATGGCGCGTGATGTGGCACTCCATTTTGCCTTCAATGCTGCCAGTATAGGCCGCTTCCGTACTCAGTGCTTTTTTAGCTTCTTCTGCCTTCAGACGCAACTCCTGCGACAGGTTCTTGTCCAGGTTCAGCGTATCCGCGATCAGCTGGTTCTCCTGAATCCAGTAATTGATGATGGCACGGTCCATGTCATCGCCTCCCAGATAAGTATCACCATGCGTAGACAGCACTTCGAATATACCCTGGTGTATGCTCAGGATGGAGATATCGAACGTACCGCCACCCAGGTCATAGACGGCAATCGTTTTCTCTTCGGATGGGTCAATCCCTATGCCATAGGCCAGGGAGGCTGCTGTCGGCTCGTTGACAATGCGGAGCACTTCCAATCCGGCCAGTTTACCGGCATCGCGTGTTGCCTGCCGCTGGGAATCGTTGAAGTAGGCCGGAACTGTGATCACTGCACGGTTGACGGGCGTCTTCAGGGCATGCTCCGCCCGCTCGCGCAGCTCTTTGAGTATCTCCGCCGAAAGCTCGATCGGGGAATAAAACCGATCGCCCACCCGGATCTTGACCAGTCCTTCACTGTCATCATCAATGATCTTATAACCGAAATAGTCTCTATGCTCGCCCAGGTCTTTGTAAGACTTGCCCAACAGGCGCTTCACCGAATAAATGGTATTGGCAGGGTCTTCGATCAGGTATTCTCTGGCTTCAGTGCCCACGATGGTTTCGCCATTCTGGGTGAAGTGCACGATTGAAGGAACAATGGTGCCCTGGCCCTGATCATTTATCGCTATTGGTTTTTTATCTTCCGGATGTATATAGGCTACCAGGCTGTTGGTAGTCCCAAGGTCTATACCTACAATCACCTCTTCCTGCTGAAGAGCGCCTGTAGAAAGGTTTATTGCAACTTTTGCCATGTTCTTATACTTAGATGAGGCCGCCACCATATAGCAGCAGCGCATACACAAAGTTACGAATAATTTAGCGAGCAGGCTTGCTTTGAGCTTGAAGACTGGAGCTGCATATTTCTGGGTAAGCAATGCGTCTATAATCTGACGTGAACTGAAGATGGGATAGCTACTGCGACTTGAGTTGTTGTTGCTCTACCGGGTCCAACCACCCCTGCCCCTCCTTAACCAAGGAGGGGAGCTTGCTATTACAGTTATGACAGCTCTTGTTTCATGGCAAGTGTTAAGTCATCCCTCTACCCCCTTCGAAGGGGGACTTTCTGCTGCTG
>NZ_JSYF01000399.1:0-5557 GCF_054824225.1 Pontibacter sp. HJ8 | reverse complement strand
AGACTTATCTGGAGATCCTAATGCTGTTTGGGACTCTAGGTATGACACCCAGGATGTAAGCAGACAAGGGCAGCTTTGTGGAGCTAGTAAACAAGAGAACTGTATTCAGTTCCGAGTTAAGTTGCATCCCAACTCAGGTGGTTTAGCACTGGCCATTGTGGCAGGCCCGAAGCCAGACGGTTCTATGACGTATCGCCTGAACAATGGTAGCGATGCATGTAATGGGCGAGTAGCAACAATTGGGCAACCTATTTGTGCAGAAGGAGTTGGCCCACATATTATCACGCTGTGTATGCCAGGTCAGGCAGGACATGAATATAAGTTGATATCGACTGCCGCATTCAATCCAATGCCCGATGCTTCCGTTACAATGGGCTGCGCTGCTATACTTAACGCTCCTGCTTCTTTTCTGGCTGGTACTGTTACCTGGACAGATAAATCGAATCAGGGGTATGAAAGATTTTTGAGTGACCGCTACGCAACTAACCCAACTGTAACACCGGACGCAACTGCACCAGCTTATGTGGATTATATAGTGAGCGGTAATTCCAATGCTTCAGAGTGTACTAACATACCTTATTCTGATGAAGTAAGGGTATACTTCTACCCTGAACCTGTCGTCACGGTTGGCCCTAATCCCGCCATTATTTGCCCCGGCGGGAGCGGGGTGCTGCTTACAGGGAATGTAACGGGTGGGGATCAGGCTGCCGGTTTTGACTACTTTTGGTATGGACCGGGCGGCAGTGTGGTGTCCAATACTATAAGCTACACCGCTACTTCTATTGGCACTTATAAGTTTGCGGCTGTACCGAAAAATTCATTCAACTGTAAAGAGTTCTCAGCCACTGTTAATGTAGTGAACAACCTCACGGCCAATGCCGGGCCGGATCAACTTGTTTGCGCGCAGGGCACCGCGCAACTGGCCGGCACCGTTACGGCGGCTACTGGTGGGATCTGGAGTGGGGGATCGGGAACATTTTCGAACAACACCGCGCTGAATGCAATTTATACGCCATCTGCTGCTGATATAAATGCCGGTTCCGTTCGCCTCACACTGACCTCAACGGGCAACGGCTCCTGTAATCCTGTAAAGGATGACGTGCTGATCACCTTTTACTCCATGAACGTGAACCTGACCGGCACGCCTGTCATCTGCAACGGCACGCTGGGTACGATCACCGCGAACGTAACAGGCGGCCAGGGAACGGTCAGGTATCGCTGGAGTAGCGGCGAAACCACTGCCACCATCAGCAACAAACCTGCCGGTACCTATACTGTTACCGTCAACGATGGCAAAGGATGTGCTGTCGTCAAATCATTTACGGTGACGGAAGTAACCGGGCCTTCTGATTTTGCGGCAAGTACCAAGAATCCAACCTGTGGTGCCAGCAATGGTACCGTCACCGTAGGTGTGGTGACAGGCGGTACTGCTCCTTATAGTTATAGCAAAGACGGAACAACCTATCAGACCACTACTTCCTTCGCCAACCTGGCACCGGGTGCTTATTCGATCCGGGTGAAAGATGCGAATGGCTGTATTGTTTCCAAATCTTTTACCCTCACCGATATTCCAGGTCCTACGGCGGTAGCGGCTTCGGCTCTGCCTGCCAGCTGCGCCGATAACGACGGCACCATTACGGCAGGAGCGGTCACAGGCGGAACAGCCGGCTATACCTATTCCATCAACGGCACGACTTTCCAGGCGGGAACTACCTTCTCCGGGCTGGCTTCGGGAACCTATACCCTGACGGCTAAAGATGCCAACGGTTGTATCATCACTACTTCAGTGACGGTAACGAAAGTGATGCCGACCGACTTCACGGCCACGGCTGCTGCTTCTACCTGCGGCAACCCCAATGGTACGATCACAGTGGGAACCGTAGCCGGTGGAACCGCTCCGTATACCTACAGCAGAAACGGCGGTACCTACCAGACAGATAACAGCTTTACCGGTCTGGCTTCCGGCACCCACCTCATCCGGGTAAAGGATGCCAGGAACTGTATTGTCGAGAAGCAGGTGGTGGTAACGAATATTGCCGGCCCGACTAATCTGACAGCTACGCTTAAGTCCTCTACCTGCGGTAACCCCAACGGCGAGATCACGGTTGCAGCGGTGGGCGGAACTTCGGGCTATTCCTACAGCAAAGACGGGGTGAACTTCCAGCCGTCGGGTACATTCACTGGCCTGGCTGCCGGCTCACATACCTTTACCGTGAAAGACGCCAAAGGCTGTACATTCACGAAAGCTTTCACCCTCACCAACATCGCGGGTCCTACAGCGGTGGCAGCTTCGACACTGCCGGCCAGCTGCGCCGATAACGACGGCACCATTACGGCAGGAGCGGTCACAGGCGGAACAGCCGGCTATACCTATTCCATCAACGGCACGACTTTCCAGGCGGGAACTACCTTCTCCGGGCTGGCTTCGGGAACCTATACCCTGACGGCTAAAGATGCCAACGGTTGTATCATCACTACTTCAGTGACGGTAACGAAAGTGATGCCGACCGACTTCACGGCCACGCCTGCTGCTTCTACCTGCGGCAACCCCAACGGCACCGTGACGGTGAGCAATGTAGTGGGCGGAACGGCTCCCTATTCCTACAGCAAGAACGGCACGACGTTCCAGACTTCGGCTACGCTGACCGGCTTTGCGGCTGGCCCGCATACCATTACGGTGAAAGATGCCAGAGGCTGTACTTTTGCCAAGCAGGTGACCGTGACAAACATTGCCGGTCCATCTGACCTTGCAGTTACGGCAGCGTCTTCTACTTGCGGCAACCCCAACGGTACCATTACTGTGGGAGCCGTAACCGGTGGTACGTCTACCTATACCTATTCCATTGATGGCACCAATTACCAGACATCCAAAACCTTCACTGCGCTGCCAGCCGGCGACTACCAGGTAAGGGTGAAAGATGCCAATGGCTGCGTTTATACAAAATCAGTAACAATTCAGAACATTGCCGGCCCGGGCCTCACTGTGGCAGCGCAGTCTTCTACCTGCGGCAGCAGCAATGGCCAGATCACAGCTACGGTATCCGGTGGCACGGCACCATTCAGGTATAGCAAGGATGGTACGAACTTCCAGGACGCAGCTGTTTTCAATAACCTGGCAGCAGGGAGCTATACCATTACCGTAAGAGATGCCAATGGCTGTCTGCAAACGGCTTCGGTGGGGGTGACCAACATCGCGGGCCCAACCAACCTCAGCCTGGCAAGCACTTCGAGTACCTGCGGCGCCAGCAACGGCAGCATCCGGGTGAATGGAACAACAGGCGGAACCGCTTCCTATACCTATTCCCTGGATGGCACCAACTTCCAGAGCGCTACTACTTTCGGATCGTTGCCGGCCCGGGAGTATACGGTGACCGTGAAGGATGCCAATGGCTGTACTTTCTCTAAGAAAATAACCGTCAGCAACATCGCCGGACCAACTGACCTGACGGCAACGGTGAAAGCCTCCACCTGTGGCGCCACTAACGGGCAGTTTACCATCAGTGCCGTAACCGGAGGTACCTCCGCCTATATCTACAGCATTGACAATACCAACTTCCAGACTTCTTCTACTTTCAGCGCACTGAACGCAGGCACTTACCAGGTAACCGTGAAAGACGCCAACGGCTGTACGTACACTGAAGCTGTGGTCGTGCCGGATATTGCGGGTCCGAGCAACTTTACAGTAGCCGCTCAGACTACGAGCTGCGGGCGTAACAACGGCAGCATCCGGGTGACAGCAGTTACCGGAGGCACCGCTTCCTATACCTACAGCAAGGACGGCACGAACTTCCAGACTTCGGATACCTTCGCAGCGCTGATAGCGGGTACCTATACCATCACGGTGAAGGATGCCAATGGCTGTATCTTCGCCAAAACAGTGGTACTAGATGATGTAGCCGGTCCGACTGACTTTGCGCTGACCACCAAGTCCTCTACCTGCGGCAACCCCAACGGCACCATCACCGTCGGAGCGGTAACGGGTGGCACGGCCTCCTATACCTACAGCAGAAACGGCACGACTTTCCAGAATAGCAGCACTTTCACGGCACTGGCAGCAGGCACTTATACCATCACCGTAAAAGATGCCAACGGCTGTACGTTTGCCAAGCAAATAGAATTGACCAATACCCCTGGCCCAACAGACTTTGCGGCCAACGCAACCTCCACCACCTGCGGCGCCAGCAACGGCGAGTTGACAATAACAGGTGTAACGGGCGGAACTTCGGGCTATACCTACAGCAAAGACGGGGTGAACTTCCAGAATTTGGCTACTTTCACAGGGCTGGCAGCTGGTGCACACACCATCACGGTGAAAGATGCCAATGGCTGTACCTTTGCCAAAGCCTTCACGATTACCAATATCGCTGGTCCTACGGCGGTAGCGGCCACGACGCAAGCGGCCAGTTGCGCCAATAACGACGGCTCGATCACCGTCGGAGCGGTAACAGGCGGCACCGCTTCCTATACCTATTCCATCAACGGCTCTACTTTCCAGGCAGGCACTCTATTCTCAGGGCTGGCTTCGGGTACCTATACCGTGACAGCAAAAGATGCGAACGGCTGTATCGTAACCAGGTCGGTCACGGTGAGCAAGAACATCCCGACAACTTTTGCCAGCACAACAGAAGCCTCTACCTGCGGCGCTGCCAACGGTACGATCACAGTGGGAACCGTAACAGGCGGGTTTGCACCTTATACCTACAGCCAGGACGGCGTAACCTTCCAGACATCCACTACCCTCACCGGTTTCCTGGCCGGTACGCACACCATCACCGTGAAGGATGCCAAAGGCTGTGTTGTGTCGCGCCAGGTGACTGTGACAAACATTGCGGGTCCGTCTGCGCTGGTGGCTTCCGCTACTGCCTCGACTTGTGGCAACCCCAGCGGATCGCTGATCATAACGAATGTGACCGGTGGAACAGCTCCTTATACTTATAGTAAGGATGGGGCGAACTTTCAGGCTTCCGCTACTTTCACTGGTCTGACAGCCGGTGATCACACCATCACGGTGAAAGATGCCAATGGCTGCGTGTATGCCAGGGAGTTCTCGGTAACGGATGTGGCCGGACCTGCCTTCGCTGCAACGCCGCAGTCGACTACCTGCGGTAACAGCAACGGGCTGATAACAGTAAGTAGCGTAATCGGCGGAACAGCTCCTTTTACTTATAGTATAGACGCAGCTCCTTTCCAAAACAGCAACACGTTTACCGCACTGGCAGCAGGCACTTATAGCATCTCCGTAAAAGACGCCAACGGTTGTGTGGCTACTCAATCCGTTGAAGTAACGGATATCGCGGGACCAACCGGCCTGACGCTCGCCAGCACTTCCTCTACCTGCGGTAGCCGTAATGGCACCATCACCGTGAACGCAGTGACCGGTGGCACGGCTCCCTATACCTATTCCCTGAACGGTACCACTTTCCAAAGCGGCGCCACTTTCGGGGCAGTACTTGCTGGCACTTACACGATCACCGTGAAAGATGCCAATGGCTGTATCTTCACGAAAGAAGTAACTGTGGACAACATCGCCGGTCCAACCGATCTGGCTGCTACGACC
>NZ_JSYF01000398.1:0-2798 GCF_054824225.1 Pontibacter sp. HJ8 | reverse complement strand
ATCCTAAGCCATCACTCCATGAATTTCAGGACCTTTACGCTCAACGGCATCAGCGTTTTTTTGGGGCTCATCTTTTTTACGGCAGGTATGGCGAAGGTCTTCTTTGAACATAAATTTCCGGGCCTCATTGGTCCGGTTTGGCTGGAGGAGCGGCTGGCAGAGTTTAACCTGGGGCTTTTTGCGCGTTTTATCGCCTACTCGCAGGTGCTGGTTGGCTTCCTGCTGGTGACCCTCCGCTACCGCACGCTCGGGGCTATTATGCTGCTCCCCATGATCCTGAATATACTCCTGGTCACCATCTCCCAGAACTGGGCCGGAACACCTTACGTACTGGCATTCCTGCTGCTGCTCAACCTGGTGCTGCTGGCGGCAGAGGCACCCAAACTGCTGCACTTGCTGGGGTTCAGGCCCCACTATACGCCTGCATCCGTTGCGCCCGTAAGATTTGGTTTGCTCTGGTTATCGGGACTGGGGCTGGTGCTTGGTAGCATTGCGCTGTCCAGGTATAGCCTGCCGTTGGCTTACCTGGTCAACCTGTCAGGTATAGCTATGGGGCTGTATACCTATTTTAAAGGCGGCCGTGCGGGCAAACAAGCCTCCCCAAAGCCACTACCCGAGGCAGCTATACCTGTGGTAAAGTAAGGAGGAGGGGCAAATAAAAAAGGGATACCGAGGTATCCCTTTTTTATTTTGATACTGCCTGGGCAGTATGCTTTTTAGCTTGACTATTCAGCTTCTACTTTAGGAAGTACAGAAACGAATGAACGGTTCTTAACTCCTTTTTTGAACTGAACAACACCGTCCACCATAGCGAACAGCGTGTGGTCTTTGCCCATACCCACGTTTACACCCGGGTGGTGAGCAGTACCTCTTTGTCTTACAATGATGTTACCAGCGATGATATCCTGGCCACCGTAAATTTTAACACCAAGTCGTTTGGAATGTGACTCGCGGCCGTTATTAGAACTACCAGCTCCTTTTTTGTGTGCCATTTTCTTTACTATTTAATTCAGGTTAGCGAACCAAGCCTGAAAAGGTTTTACGATTAATAATTTCTTCCTACTGCTTAACCAATGCTCTCGATCAGGACCTTTGTGAAGTTCTGGCGGTGGCCATTCTTCTTGCGGTATCCTTTTCTTCTCTTCTTTTTGAAAACGATCACTTTATCGCCTTTCACGTTGCCAAGGATTTTACCAACCACTTTAACACCGCTAACGAAAGGAGCACCTAAAGTAATGCTACCATTATCATCAGTAAGAAGAACATTGGTGAACTCAACGGCGTCACCATCATTGCCGGAAAGCTTGCTAGCGTAGATGAACTTACCGCTCTCTACCTTGGTCTGTTGACCTGCGATTTCTACAATTGCGTACATCAGCTTCAATGTATGTTTATGAAAATTTAAGTCTGCAAAATTAGGGGTCTTATAGTTAAGATGCAAATCATTGTTCCTTAATTCTTTCTGTTTCTTTCACACCTTCTGCACAAGCCTGTGGATAACGCTGTTGAAATCTCCGGCCCAAATTTCCACACCTCCCGAAACAGGCCGTAACACACTAATCCGTAGCGTCTTAAAAACAATTTCAGAAATCCACCTTTTCCACATGGCGCCGCAGACACGAGGTATAGCAGGAGTCGGAATGCCTCAGCTATGGGCCATAATTTGTATTTTCGCCTGCCGCTTTGCCCGCCAAACCCGCTTATACCTGCCAAACATTGCACTTTACAGAACTTAACATTGGAATAATATTATGATAACAATATAATAACAAAACTATATAGGTAGTATATTATGTTAACAAAGGTGTGAATTTAGCCCCAACAAACACTGCCTCAAACACTTAACAAAGTGTTAATAAATTGAACAACTTTAGATCCTCATTTCAAGTTCTTATCCCTATATTTGAAATCCTGTTCTTTCAGACATCTTTCACAGCTAGCACTCTGGCAGACAGGTAAGACCTTAAAATTTTGCAGTCATTGTTTTTACTGGCTGCTTTTTCAATAGCAAAAGTTTACGTTTATGGAGCCCATACTACAAGAAAACCCGAATCGATTTGTTCTATTCCCCATACAGCACGATAAGGTGTGGCAAATGTATAAGCAGGCGGAAGCCAGCTTCTGGACTGCTGAAGAGATTGACCTGTCGCAGGACCAGAAAGACTGGGAAAACCTGAACGACGGCGAACGCCACTTCATCAGCCATGTGTTAGCTTTCTTTGCTGCCTCTGATGGTATCGTAAACGAAAACCTGGCTATTAACTTCATGCAGGAGGTGCAGATACCGGAAGCCCGTTGCTTCTATGGTTTCCAGATCATGATGGAGAACATCCATGCTGAAACCTACTCGCTCCTGATCGACACCTATATAAAGAAGCAATCCGAAAAAGATTACCTCTTCAACGCGCTGGAGACAGTGCCGTGTGTAAAGAAGAAAGGCGAGTGGGCGTTGAAGTGGATCAACAGCGAGAACTTCACCGAGCGCCTGATTGCGTTTGCGGCTGTGGAGGGCATTTTCTTCTCCGGTTCATTCTGCTCCATCTTCTGGCTCAAAAAGCGCGGCCTGATGCCGGGGCTGACTTTCTCTAACGAACTGATCTCCCGCGACGAAGGCCTGCATTGCGACTTCGCCTGCCTGCTCTACTCTATGCTGAACAACAAGCTGCCGGAGAGCCGTGTGCATGAGATCATCCGCGACGCGGTGGAATTTGAGCAGGAATTTGTGACTGATGCACTGCCCGTAGACCTGATCGGCATGAACGCCAAACTGATGAGCCAGTACATCGAGTTTGTAGCCG